>CAJBLW010000381.1 GCA_903953985.1 uncultured Burkholderiales bacterium | reverse complement strand
TTCCACCCGCTGCGCGAACACGCTGGGCTGGCGCTGGGCTCGGCAGGCTGAGTCCGCCCAAAGATCTGCCCTTGGTCGGGGCAGATCAAGCTTGGCCGATGCGTTGAAACAAGCCCCCGGGCAGCCGGCCTACCTGGCCCATCAACTCCAGCTCCAGCAGCTGCGCCTGCAGTTGCGCGGTAGGCCATCCGCAGCGCGCTTGCAGGGCGTCCAGGCCCACGGGGTCGTGGCCCAGAGCGCGCAGCAGGGCGCGTTCGGGGTCATCGCCCGAGAAGGCATCTTCCGGGGCTTGCTTGTCCAAGTTCAGCACCTGTTGGGCGTCTGGTATGGGCAGGCGCAACTCCTCAAGCACGTCTTGCGCCGACTCAACCAGTTTGGCGCCTTGCTTGATGAGCGCGTGGCAGCCTTTGGATTGGGCGGCATGGATGGAGCCGGGGATCGCCATCACGTCTCGGCCTTGCTCCAGGGCTTGCTTGGCGGTGATGAGTGAGCCGGAAGGCAGGGCGGCTTCCACCACCAGCGTGGCTTGTGACAGGCCCGAAATCAGCCGGTTGCGGCGGGGGAAGTTGGGCGACAGCGGCGGTGTGCCCAGCGGGTATTCGCTCAGGATCAGCCCGTTTTGGGCGATGCGGTGCGCCAGGTCACGGTGCTGGCGCGGGTAGACGCGGTCCAGTCCGGTGCCGACCACGGCGATGGTGGCCAACTGCCCCACCGCTGCCCCTTGCAGTGCGCCTTCGTGTGATGCACCGTCCACCCCCAGTGCCAGGCCAGAAACCACAGTCAACCCACTTGCGGCCAAGCTGCGGGCAAAGGCGCGAGCGTTCTCGGCGCCTTGGGGCGTGGGGTTGCGGCTGCCCACCATGGCCAGCGCCAGCTCGGCCCGCAGCAGGGGCAGATGCGCCGTCTGGCCCATGGCGTAGAGCATCAGTGGCGGGTCGGGAATGTCCAGCAGCGGGGCAGGGTAGTCGGCATCGCCCAAGGTGAGCACGCAACGACCGGGCCCGGTGCCCGATTGCAACCAGTCGAGGGTGTCTTGCGCCAGCGCGGCGCAGCCATCGGGCATGCGGCACAGTGCCTGCGCCTGCTTGGGGCTGACCACCTGGCACAGGGCGGTTTCGGTTTGCGCAAAAATCGCCTCGGGCTCGCCAAAGGCCGCCAGCAGGCGTCTGGCGCTTTCGGTGCCGACGCCGGGCGTGAGCACCAGCCGCAACCAAGCGCCCAGTTCCTCGGGGGTGTTGACCATGTTGTCTCCCTGTGCGGCCTGAATGGCCGTCGAATGCATGTTGTGCTGAGCATTGTGGTTCAAAGCCCGGTTCGCGCCAAGTCCATCAAATCACGCCATGCACCCACCCACCCCACCGCCTACCGCCCACATGCACCTGTGCATTCTTGAAAACGACGATCTGGGCCCGCCCTTGGCGCAGCGTTACACGCGGTTGGCGGCGATGTTTGAGCGTTTGGCGCTGGCGCGTTTCATGATCCGATTCGTGCAATACGGTCTCTCGGCTTGAACCGTTCAGGCGTTGTGCCGAAATGACCGAAAATACCCGGTATCTATTTTGATTTTTTTAACCATGGCCTTGCTCCCCATTCTTTGCTACCCCGACCCCCGCCTGCACAAGGTGGCCAAACCCGTGCAGGCGGTGGACGCGCGCGTGCACGCCCTGATCGACGACATGCTGGAGACCATGTACGAGGCCAGTGGGATTGGCTTGGCCGCCACCCAAATCGACGTGCACGAGCGCCTGGTGGTGATCGACACTTCTGAAGAGCGCAACCAACCGATCGTGCTGATCAACCCCGAGATCACTTGGATGAACGACGAGCGCGTGAAGGGCGAAGAGGGTTGCTTGTCGGTGCCCGGCATTTACGACGGCGTCGAGCGTGCCACGGCCGTCAAGGTGACAGCCATGGACCGCAGCGGCCAACACCGCACCATCGAGGCCGAGGGCATGCTGGCCATCTGCATCCAGCACGAGTTGGACCACCTGATGGGCAAGGTGTTTGTGGAATACCTCTCGCCGCTCAAGCAGGGGCGCATCAAGACCAAGATGGTCAAAGCCCAAAAAGCCGAGCGCTGAGCACGGCATGCGGCTGATTTTTGCGGGCACACCCGAATTTGCACAAGCGGCCATGGCGGCCCTGCATGCTGCAGGGCACGAGATCGTGCTGGTGCTGACCCAGCCCGACCGACCCGCCGGGCGCGGCATGAAGCTGCAGCCTTCGCCCGTCAAGCAGTGGGCGCTGGACCACGCGGTGCCGGTGGCCCAACCGCGCAGCTTGCGGCTGGACGGCAAATACCCTGAAGACGCTGCTGCCGCCCGTCAGACTTTGCTTGACGCAAAACTCGACCATCAGGCCGATGCCATGATCGTGGCCGCCTACGGTTTGATCCTGCCGCAGTGGGTGCTGGACTTGCCGCCCAAGGGTTGCCTGAACATCCACGCCTCTTTGCTGCCACGCTGGCGCGGGGCGGCGCCGATTCACCGCGCCATTGAGGCGGGCGATGCGCAAACCGGCATCACCATCATGCAGATGGACGCGGGTCTGGACACCGGCGACATGCTGCTGGTCTTGCCCTGCGCCATTGCGCCCACCGACACCACCACCGTGCTGCACGACCGCCTGGCCGCGCTGGGCGGGCAGGCCATCGTGAAGGCGCTGGCCTCACTCGACGCCTTGCCGCACCAGCCCCAAAGCGCCGAAGGTGTGACCTACGCGCACAAGATCGACAAAGCAGAAGCGGCGCTGGACTGGGCCTTGAGCGCCGAGGTGCTGGCGCGGCGCATTCGGGCCTTCGACCCGTTTCCGGGCATGACCGTGCCGCTGACCACAGATTCGGGCGTGGAAACCCTCAAGCTCTGGCAAGCCACGGCGCATCCGTCCGTGCAGGTCGCTCAGCCTGGCACCGTGCTCAGCGCCGATGCCTCAGGCGTGCGCGTGGCCTGCGGAGAGGGCCAGTTGTGCCTGACGCAGTTGCAGCGGCCCGGTGGCAAGCGCTTGGTGGCTGCTGAATTTTTGCGTGGTTGCCCCTTGCAGCCCGGCCAGCGTTTGGTGGCCTGATGTTTTTTCGGCCCACGCTCTACCGCCGTGCCGAGTTCTGGCAAGGCTTTCGCGATTTGGCCCCCCAGGCGCCGGGGGTGGCAGCTTGGGGCCTGATGACGGGCGTGGCCATGGTCAAGTCGGGCATGAGCGTGTTCGAGGCGGTGGCCATGACGATGCTGGTGTTTGCGGGCAGCTCGCAGCTGGCGGCCATTCCGCTGTTGGTGGCTGGCGCCCCGGCTTGGGTGATTTTGGCGACTGGTTTTTGCGTGAACCTGCGCTTTGTGGTGTTCAGCCTGCACCTTCGTCACTACCTCATGCACTTGCCGCGCTGGCAGCGCATGTGCCACGGCTACTTCACCGCCGACATCACTTACGTGCTCTTCATCCGCCAATATCCGCACCCTGGCAGCACAGAAGCCGAGCGTACGGTGCAAGAGGCTTATCTGGCCGGCAACTACTTACTCAACTGGGGCAGCTGGATCGTGGCCAGTCTGCTGGGTGTGGGCTTGGCCAATTTGATTCCACCTGAGTGGGGTTTGGGCTTTGCGGGCATTTTGTGCTTGCTGGGGATTCAGTGCTCACTGGCCAGCTCGCGCATGCGCATCTTGTCGGCGGCGGTGGCGGGCGTGGCCGCAGTGGTCGCTTACAACCTGCCGCTCAAACTCAACATCGTGGTGGCCATTGCGGTGGCCGTGATCTTGTGCCTGACGGTCGAAAAAATCCGACCTGCTCCCAAGGCGGCGGCATGAACGGCACCGATTTGTGGACCTTGGGCGTCATCGTCGGCTTGGCCGTGGTCACGGTGGTGGCCCGCAGTTTCTTTTTCATCTCCAGCCAGTCTTGGCAATTGCCCGACTGGGCGCAGCGAGGTCTGCAGTACGCGCCCATTGCGGCGTTGTCGGCGGTGGTCATTCCCGAAATCATCACGGTGCAGGGCGAGTTGGTCAGCACTTGGCAAGACGCCCGCTTGTACGCGGCTGCGGCGGGAATAGCCGCTTACTTTTGGCGGCGCGGTGTGCTGACCACGATCCTGGTGGGCATGGCGGTGTACCTGCCTTTGCGTCTGGGGCTGGGCTGGTGAGTGGGCCGCTCTTGCCCGCAGCAGAGCCGTCCTGTGCGTCAATCTTTGCGAATCTTCGGCCTGCCTCTGTTTTTTATAATTGAGCCCAATTACCCGATACAGGACAAGACCCCTCCATGAACGTCATCCGTTTTTCCGATCTCTGTGCCAACGGCCAAGCCGCTGGGCAACGCGTTTTCATCCGCGCCGACTTGAATGTGCCGCAAGCCGATGACGGCAGCATCACCGAAGACACCCGCGTTCGCGCCAGCGTGCCTTGCATCCAGATGGCGCTGGACGCGGGTGCGGCCGTGATGGTGACCTCGCACTTGGGGCGCCCGACCGAGGGTGAGTTCAAACCCGAAGACTCGCTGGCCCCGGTGGCCAAACGCTTGGGCGAGTTGCTCGGACGTGAAGTGCCCTTGGTCGCCAACTGGTTAGACGGCGTGACCGTCGCCCCCGGCCAGGTGGTGTTGCTCGAAAACTGCCGCGTGAACCCAGGTGAAAAAAAGAACAACGAAGAACTGGCCCGCAAGATGGCCCAGCTGTGCGACATCTACGTGAACGACGCCTTTGGCACCGCGCACCGCGCCGAAGGCACGACCTACGGCATCGCCCAGTTTGCGCCTATCGCCTGTGCCGGCCCTTTGCTGGCCGCCGAGATTGATGCCATTACCCAGGCCCTGGCCAATCCGAAGCGCCCGCTGGCCGCCATCGTGGCGGGCAGCAAGGTGTCTACCAAGCTGACCATCTTGAAAAGCTTGTCCAACAACGTGGACCAACTGATCGTGGGCGGCGGCATTGCCAACACCTTCATGCTGGCGGCAGGTCTGAAGATCGGCAAAAGCCTGGCTGAAGCTGACTTGGTGGACGCGGCGAAAGCGGTGATCGAAGCCATGAAGGCCAGGGGCGCGGAAGTGCCGATTCCGACCGACGTGGTGGTGGCCAAGACCTTTGCGGTTGACGCAGTGGCCACCGTAAAAAAAGCCACCGACGTGGCCGACGACGATTTGATTTTGGACATTGGCCCCGAGACGGCGGCCAAGCTCGCCGCTCAGCTCAAGCAAGCGGGCACGATTGTGTGGAACGGCCCGGTGGGCGTGTTTGAGTTTGCGGCCTTTGAAAACGGCACCAAGGTGATTGCCCAGGCGATTGCCGAATCCAGCGCCTTCAGCATCGCAGGCGGCGGGGACACGCTGGCGGCGATTGCCAAGTACGGCATCGAAGATCAGGTCGACTACATCTCCACAGGCGGTGGCGCGTTCCTGGAAATCCTGGAAGGCAAGACTTTGCCTGCCATTGAAATTTTGATGACGCGCGCAGCGGACTAAGGAACGGTCAGCAGGGAATGGATCCCGGCTCGGGGGCCGGGACGACAGACAAAACTATTTGTCACCCCGGGCGAAGACCCGTGGTCCATGACTTCAAGTGACGTGAGTGCCCGTTCAAGTTGGAAAAGAAGCAAGCCACAAAAAAACCCCGCATCGCGGGGTTTTTTGTTGTTGGCCTCGACGCCCTGATCAGGCCTGAGCTGCAGACGGCAAGTTTCCGCGCACTGGGCTGGTCATGCTGCCTTTGTAGTCGGTCCAGCATTCACGGCCGAAATCGTACAGTTTGCAGTTTTGGGCGGTCTCGAAGTACCACTTCCAAGAGAAGGGCTGCACGATGATGCGGCCAGGCAGCATTTCTTCGAGCTTGGCCTGGGCTTGCTTCAAGCGGTAGAGCGGGATGCTCATGTCCACATGGTGCGCGGTGTGCTCCATGATGTGGTGCATCATGCCGCCGATGTGGAACGGGAAGGTCAGGTGCACGGTGGTGGACACAAAAGGCGCGGCCTTGGTCCAAGCGGCTTTGTTGTCGTGCCAGGACACCTTGACGTGGGTGTGGTGGACATAGACCACAAAGCCGATCATGGTGTTCCAGAAAAAGAAGGGGATCAACACGCCCATGAGCAAAGACAGCCAGACCGACTGCCCGGTGTAGACGGCCGCCGCAGTGATGGTGGCGATCCACAGCACGGCAAAGGCGCTGACCAGCATGCTGTCCTTGAAGAAGATCGGACGGCGCGTGGGCATGTGGGTTTTGTTGGGGAAGAACTCACGCTTCCACCAGATTTCGATCATGTAATACAGGCCAGGGGCCCAGCCGCTGCGGTAGGCGCGTTGCAGCAAGCGCTGCGCAAAGCCCAGGCCCGCAAACTCTTCGGCGGTCAGGGGCGTCCAGACAAAATCCACGCCTTTGAGGTTGGTGTACCCGTGGTGCACCACGTTGTGGCCGGTGTCCCAGAGGCTGTAGGGCGTGAGTGAAGGCAAAAAGGCGATGCGGCCCAGTACTTTGTTCAGCTCGCGGCGGGGTGTGAGACTTTGGTGGCAGGCGTCGTGACCGATCACGAACAGGCGGCCTATGACAAAGCCCGCCACCGCGCCGCACAGCAGCTTGGCCCAGACGGCATCGAGCAGCACGGTGGCCGCAATCAGAGCAAAGAACAAGGCGTAGTCAAAAGCCAGCAGCACAAAAGCGCGCACTGTGCTGCGCTCGGACAAGGGCACCAACCATTCGCGCAAAGTCTTGCGGTGCGGCAGGGGTTGGTCCAATGGGATGGGCTGATCAACGTTGGGGGTGTGTAGGGCAGTCATGACGCTTGAATGTAAATCGCTTGCCCTGAGTTTAGTCGGCTTGGCGTTGGGCTGGACTGACAAAGATCAATTTAAGGGTATTGGAAGGGGTAAAAGCGAGCAACTGGCGGGATCTGGAGGCAACTTTCCTCAAAAGTCCGCAAGCAGCCAGTTTTTGGCGTGGTGCTGAGTGTTGTTGTGTCGAGTGATGTGCGCCAAAAGAACCGGTTGTGTCACCCATTTCGTGTGAGAATTGAAATCCAATGACATTGGAGATTCCCTGATGCCCCGTCGCGCCACCAAGATTGTTGCCACCTTAGGCCCTGCTTCCAGTGATCCCGCACTTTTGGAGGCCATGATCCGGGCCGGTGTGAATGTGGTTCGCCTGAACTTCAGCCACGGCAAGGCGCAAGACCATGTGGACCGCGCCCGTTTGGTGCGCGAAGCTTCGCAACGCGCTGGCCGTGAAGTGGCCATCATGGCCGACCTGCAGGGCCCCAAGATCCGGGTCGGTAAGTTTGCCGAGGGCAAAGTCATGTTGGAGCCTGGCGCGCCCTTTGTGCTGGATGCCTCGCGTACCGAGCCGGGTGACATCAACGGGGTCGGCCTCGATTACAAGGAATTGCCCCGTGACGTGAAAGCGGGCGATGTGCTTTTGCTCAACGACGGCCTGATCGTGCTGACCGTGAACGCCGTGAAGGGCGAGCAGGTGCACACCACCGTCAAGTTGGGCGGTGAGTTGTCGAACAACAAGGGCATCAACAAGCAAGGCGGCGGCCTGACGGCAGCGGCCCTGACAGCCAATGACATGGACGACATCCGCACGGCCATGAGCTTCAATGCCGACTATGTGGCGGTGAGTTTCCCCAAAAACGCCACCGACATGGAAATGGCCCGCCA
>CAJBLW010000380.1 GCA_903953985.1 uncultured Burkholderiales bacterium | reverse complement strand
CCAGCTCAAGTGGGGTTGGGTGGAGATTCGCATGTCTGATTTCTGCATTTTCAGATTAAATGCCGCCCGGGTTAAGCCAGGCTTAAAGTCGCTGTGACAAGGTGTGCGCCATGCGCACCACACCTGAGACAATCGAGCTTCAACAAATGACCACTCAAGCCAATGGAACTGGGACGATGCGGGTATTGATTGTGGAAGACGACGCGGGCATTGCCACCGGCCTGGCTGCGACATTGAAAGCCAGCGGCTACGCGGTGGACGTGACGTCCACGCTGGCCCTGGCATCTGCAGCATTGCGCGTGGAGCCCTTTGACCTGGTGCTGCTGGACCTGAATCTGCCCGACGGCGATGGTCTCGATTGGTTGCGCCAGGTGCGCCGATCGGGTCGCGTCATGCCGGTGTTGATCATGACCGCCCGCGATGCCTTGCCTGACCGGGTGGCAGGGCTGGACGAGGGGGCAGACGACTATGTGGTCAAGCCCTTCGAGCCCGAGGAACTGCTGGCCCGCATGCGCGCAGCCTTGCGCCGCAGCGAAGGGCGCGCCTCCCCCTTGCTGCGCCATGGCGATCTGGTGGTTGACCCGGCTGGCCACACGGTGCTGCGCAACGGCGAACCCGTGCCACTGCGGGCCAAAGAGTTTGCCTTGCTGCTGGCCCTGCTGCGCGGCAGTGGGCAGGTGCTGTCGCGCCAGCGGCTGGAGCAAGCGCTCTACGGTTTTGACGAAGTGCTGGACAGCAACGCCCTGGAAGTGCACATGCACCACCTGCGCCGAAAACTGGGCGAAGGCCTGGTCAAGACGGTGCGCGGCGTGGGCTATTTTGTGCCGGTGCCAGAAAACAAAGGAGCGGTTTGATGGTCCAAGCCACAACTCCACAGGTCGATCCTGGCAAGCCCCAACCCCGCTCGTTGTGGCGCTACCTGTGGGCCTGGGCGTTGGGTGCGGTAGTGGCGCTGTGGCTTTTGTTGGCTGGACTGGCCTATTCCACCGGCTACCACGAAGCCGAAGAAATCAGCGACGGTCTGCTGGTCTCTGCCGCCCAATTGCTGCTCAGCCAGCCTCTGAACGCGCCCTTGAGTGAGGAGCTTAAGGTGCCTTTGTCTAAGCCTGATGCGAACCAACCCCTTGCGGCCCCACAGCCGGCACTGCCAAAAGCCTTGGTACAGCATCCGCCCAACGCCTACGCGCCTGAATTCCATGTGCTCGTCTGGCAGGACGACCGCCTGGTCTGGGACTCGCACGGCGTGCACGCCCAATGGCCAACGCGCCTGGCGCTGGGCCACCAGACGCTGGGCTTGACGATGCAGGGCATCTCGCAAGATTGGCGCGTATACGTGGGCGAGTCGACCGTTGGTGACTCGGTGCGCCGCGTGGCCGTCTTCATGGACCCGGCACGGCGTGAAGCGCTGGGTGCCGACATTTCTGAGCACATCCTGCTGCCCGCACTGGTGTTCTTGCCTTTGGTGGCGCTGATACTGGCCTCGGCCATTCGTCGCGGCCTGCTGCCTTTGCAGCGCTTGTCGGGCAAGATCGAGGCGCTCGATGTCGATGCTGGCCAAACTTTGGTGGCGCAGCAGCCTTATCGGGAGCTGGGTGTGACGGTCCATTCCATCAACGCCTTGGTGCTTCGCCTGCAGGCCCAGATTGGGCGAGAGCGGCGCTTTGCAGCCGACGTGGCCCATGAGCTGCGCACCCCTTTGACTGCGCTGGTGCTGCAGGCCCGGCTGGCCCGCAACGGCGCACCCGCCGAACAAGCCCAGGCCTTGCAGGCGGTGGAGCAGGGCGCTTTGCGTGCCGGGCGCATCCTGTCGCAACTGTTGGACTTGGCGCGGGCCCAAAGCCTGACGGGGGACCTCTCTGAGCCTGTGGACCTTTGCGCCTTGGCCCTGCGTGTGGTGTCTGAGCATGCGCCGCTGGCCCACGAGTTGGGCCAGGACATCGCCCTGGAAGCGCCCGAGCAAGCCCTGGCGCTGCCCGGGCAGGCCACCTTGCTCGAGCTGGCCCTGCGCAACCTGGTCGACAACGCCTTGCGCCACAACCCGGCGGGCACCTACGTCGAGGTGCGTGTGGCCCGCGATGCCGCAGGCCAGGTGACGCTGTCGGTCAGCGACGATGGTGGTGACTTCAGCGCCGCCCGCACAGCAGATCCCGACACGGGCCTGGGGATTGGCCTGACCTTGGTCGAGCGCATTGCCCAAAGCCAGGGGGCGCAGCTGGTGCGCGATGCGGGTGCTGCGCCTTTTGGCAAGCGTTTTGCGCTGGTTTGGCCCGCCACGGGCCACCTGTCAAGCAAAGCTTAATGTTGCGATAAGACTGGGTTTCCAGAATGGCGGCTGTTGCTTTGCCATTCGTTCCCCTGTCTTGCCCATGACCCTGAACACTTCCGTTATTGCCCGTGCTGATGCGCTGGTGCGCCGCCCCTGGCACCCTTTGAGCCTCTTGCTGGTGCTGGCCCTGTGGCTGAGCACCGTGGGCAACCTGCCTCTTTGGCGTGAGATGTGGGCCTTGACCGATGCCCACAGCCTGCGCACCTGGCTGGGCTTGGTGGGCTTTGCGTTCATCGTGCTGTCGGCCACCACCGTGCTGCTCAGCCTGCTGGTTTGGCCCCGCTGGCGCAAACCTGCAGGCGTGCTGCTCCTCATGGTGGCCGCGGCCAACAGCTATTTCATGATCACCTATGGCGTCGTCATCGACCCCACCATGATGGCCAACACCGTGCAGACCGATGTGCGCGAGGTGCGCGATTTGTTGTCGGGGTCCATGCTCGTGGTGCTGGCACTGGGTGTGGTGCTGCCTGGCTGGTGGTGGTGGCGTCAGCCCATCCAAAAGCTGCCTGTCGGGCGCTTGGTGGGGCGTCAATTGGGGCTGGCCGCTTTGGCCGCGCTGGTCTTGTTGGTGGTGGTCTGGGCCTCGTTTCAGGATTTGGCCTCCGCCATGCGCAACCACAAATCCATGCGCTACATGCTCAACCCTTTCAACACCATTTACGCCAGCACTCGCCTGGTGGTGGGGCAGGCTGCTCAGGTTCGCCAGCCTTTGCAGCCTATCGGGCAAGACGCTGTTTTTGCACCTGCAACCGTGGCAGGTCACAAGCCCCCGCTGATCGTGCTGGTGGTGGGTGAAACCGTGCGTGCGGCCAACTTCGGTCTGGCCGGTTATGCGCGTGACACCACACCGCAGCTGCGCCAACTGCAGGGCACTGGCGATCTGGCCTATTTTTCCAACGTCAGCTCTTGCGGCACCAACACGCAAGTCTCGGTACCCTGCATGTTTTCTCATTTGGGGCGCGAGGCCTACGCCAAAAACGACATCCCATACGAAAACTTGCTCGATGTGTTGCAACGCGCGGGCATGCAGGTGCTGTGGTTAGACAACCAGTCCGGCTGCAAAGGGTTGTGCGACCGCGTGCCCAATGCCAACACTTTGGCGCTAAAAGACCCAGCGCTGTGCCCGGATGGCGAATGCTTTGACGAAATCATGCTGCGCGTCTTGCCCGAGCGTCTGGCCCAGTTGGAAAAGTCAGGCACCCGTGCAAACCCAGCAGGCACCGTCGTGGTCTTGCACCAAATGGGCAACCACGGGCCGGCTTATCACAAGCGCACACCGGCCGACATGAAGGTCTATCAGCCCGAATGCCGCAGCAACGTGCTGCAAGACTGCCCGGCGCAAGACATCGTCAACGCCTACGACAACGCGGTGCATTACACCGACCACCTGCTGGCGCAAACCGTGCGCTGGCTCAAGAGCCAGCCGCGCCCTACGGCCATGTTGTACGTCTCAGACCACGGCGAATCGCTGGGCGAAAAAGGCCTGTATCTGCACGGCATGCCCTACATGATGGCGCCCAAAGAGCAAACCCATGTGCCCATGGTGATCTGGTTGTCCAAGCCGCTGCAGTCACAGATGAAATGGGATGCCCATTGCTGGAAAAAACAGGCGTCCGCGCCGATCTCGCACGACCAACTGTTCCATTCGGTGTTGACGCTGGCTCAGGTCAAGACCCGCTTGCAGCAGCCCGAGCTGGATGTGTTTGCGGGTTGCGTTGCGCGCTCCCCGTAAACCAAAAACCTCAGGCCATCCACCACCGCCACAGCGCCGTCAGCCAGACACCGCCGCACAGCAGCAAGCTCAGCAACACGGCGGCGCTGCCGATGTCCTTGGACCGTTTGGACAAGGCATGCCACTCCGGCCCCACGCGGTCAATCGCCGACTCGACGGCGGTGTTGAGCAACTCCACCACCAGCACCGCGACCACCACGCCAACCAGCAAAACCACCTCAGTCCAGCTCTGACCCAGCCACCAGGCCCCCGGCAAAATCAGCAGAGCCAAAATCGCCTCTTGCCGAAACGCGGGCTCGAGCCAACCGGCACGCAAACCTTCGACCGAATAAAAAAACGCGTGCCAGACGCGTGCCAGTCCTTGGCGTTTGGGCTCTACAGAGGTGTGGTCGTTCATGTGTGGGGCAGGATGGGTTGGGGGCTTGTAGCTTAAGGGCGTGATGTTAACGGGGCCTTACCCAGGGTGGTGACGGCGTGTCATGCATTGGTTTGCTGGATGGACAAGCGGTGCTCGACTGACCCACAAAACGCTGTCCTTTACCCGGCGCTGATGGCCGCCAGCAGAGTCAGTCTCAGGCACTGATCAGATAACGCTCGGCTTGGGCCACAGGGCGCAAGCAGCGGTCATGCTTTTCCATGCGGACCAAACCATAGCGCGACATGGTTTTCAAGGTGCGCGAGAGGTTGCCTTGTTTGCGCCCTGTGATGCCCGCTAACTCGCTGATCGACGATGGTCTCGCGGTGCGAATCACATCCAGCAAAGCTCGGTTTTCATCGCTCAAAACCTGCGACAGGGACCGCATGGAAGTAAACCAAATTTTGGGGTCTGAAGCCTTGGGCTTGAGGTCGCCCTTGGCGATCGCCATGACCCGCTCTCGGATTTTCTCTTGTGGCGCGATGCCGATTTTGATGACTTTCATGTCGTTTTCACCTCTTGTAAAACCGAATCCACCTCGGCAAAAAAATCTGACATCAATTGATGCGCATTCTTGAATTCGTAGGGAACGCCTTTGTCCGCCACATGTCGGTGTTTGTGGATCTTCCTGATCTAGGATCTGATCATGCAAGTCAAGGAGTGTCCGTATTTGATGGTCTTCCATCTGTCAAGTATATCAACGAATCATATTATTGGATCGGTTTAAAAATACGCAGCATTTCATGCCGGCGGTGTTCCAGACCCGAGCCAAGGACCTGAGCCGTTGGGCGGTGATTGGGGCACTGGTCAGCAGCCTGATGATGTTGATCGAACTCGTATAAGTGCTTTGGAGATGGTGTGGCCTGCGGCGCATGGGATGCGGGTTCGCTAAGATACCTTCATGAAAAACCGTCAAATCGCCTCCTTTTCCGTCAGCGCCATCGGCTTGGGCTGCATGAACCTCAGCCACGCTTATGGCGCACCCGTCTCGGCCCAGCAGGGCGAGCGCGTGCTGCTCACCGCCCTGGACCAGGGCGTGACTTTCTTTGATACCGCCGCGCTGTATGGCTTCGGATCGAATGAAACTTTGTTGGGCCAGGTGATGAAGCCGCACCGCAACCGGTTCACATTGGCCAGCAAATGCGGCATGCAAGGCGTGGAGCAAAGCGACGGCAGCAAGGTGAGGGTGATCGATGGTCGCCCCGAGACGATCAAAAAGACCTGTGAGGATTCTTTGCGCCGCTTGCAGACCGACGTGATCGACCTGTATTACCTGCACCGCTGGGACAAAAAAGTGCCCATCGAAGACAGCGTGGGCGCTTTGAGTGACTTGGTGCGCCAGGGCAAGATTCAGACGATTGGCTTGTCCGAGGTGTCGGCCAGCACCTTGCGCAAGGCCCATGCGGTGCACCCGATTGCCGCCGTGCAAACCGAGTATTCGCTGTGGACACGCAACCCCGAGATCGCGGTGCTGCAGGCCTGCCGAGAACTGGGCGCGGCCTTTGTGGCCTTCAGTCCGGTGGCGCGGGGATTTTTGTGCGGTGCGCCGTTGGACATTGCCGGGTTTGAGTCCAAAGACATTCGCCGTGGCATGCCGCGCTTTACCCCCGAGAACTTCGCTGCCAACTTGAAGCTCTTGCCCGCCTACCACGCGCTCGCGCAAGAGGCCGGTTGCAGCCCTTCGCAGCTCGCGCTGGCCTGGTTGCTGCACCAGGGTGAAAACATCATCCCCATTCCTGGCACCACCTCGGTAGCGCACTTGTTGGACGATCTGGCGGCGGTGAATGTGAAACTGGATGCGAACTTGCTGGCGCGCCTGGATGCCCTGATCAACCAGCGCACCGTGGCCGGTAACCGCTACAACGCGCAGGCCAACAGCGAGGTGGATACCGAGGTGCTTGGCTGAGCGTTGAGCGTGTCATTGGCATCGCTCATCGGCCAACCGATCAAACGTCGGGTTGAACCAGGGGCGCAGCCTTTTGAAACACCTCCAGCTCCCCGCAGGCCTTGTCAATGGCGCTGATCAGGGGCCATCGGTTCATGTCCACGTTGAAGCGCCGAGCGCTTTCGACTTGCGGGATCAAATACACATCGGCCATGCCCGGGGTATCGCCATAGCTGAAGCGTCCCCGTGACGGGTCTGCTGCAATCAGTGCTTCGTAGGCGTCAAAGCCGTCGCTGATCCAGGTGTCGCACCACGCGTTGACCGCCTCTTCGTTGGCCCCGAACGTTTTGCGCAGGGTCTGCAAAATGCGTCGGTTGTTGATGGGGTGGATATCGCATCCCACGATGGCCGCCAGCGCTCGCACATGGGCGCGCGCGTCTGCACCTTGAGGCAGCAGGGCTGGGGTGGGGTATTTTTCTTCCAGCCATTCAATGATCGCGGGTGACTGAATCATGACCTTGTCGCCGGTGTCCAGGGCGGGCACCAGTTGCTGGGGGTTGACCACTCTGAAATCGTCGTTTTGTTGTTCATCAACCCGCAAGTTCACCGCGACGTAGTCGGTGGCGATCCCTTTGATGTTGAGCGCAATTCGCAGGCGGTGCGAGGTGCTGCTTCTGAAAAAATTGTAGAGCTTCATGGATTTTTCAAGGTTTGTCATTGCGAGCGACGTGCGGCAACCCACGCATTGTGATGGATGCCCACTCCTGACTTTACAGCCGCCGCCTTACTCGGCAACGCCGATGGTCAGGGCCAGTTCGGCCACGCCTTCTACTCGGCCGGTGATGCGGTCACCCGGCAACACCGCCCCCACGCCTTCGGGCGTGCCGGTGTAGATCAGGTCGCCGGGTTGCAGGTGGTAATAGGTCGACAGGTCGGCAATGATTTCCCGGATGTTCCAGATCAGCTTGTCCACGTCGGACGATTGCTTGGTGACGCCATTGACTTCCAACGCAATGGCGCCGTTCTCGATCACCACGCCGGGCATGGGCACGATCTCGGAGCAGACCGAGCCTTGCTCGATGTCTTTGCCCGTGTCCCAAGGGCGGCCCTTGTCGCGCGCCACCAGCTGCAAGTCGCGGCGCGTCATGTCCAGACCGGCTGCGTAGCCATAGACCAGCTCATGCGCGTTGGCTTCGCTTACGCGAAAACCCGCTTTGCCAATGGCCAGCACCAGTTCCATCTCGAAGTGGTAGTTGTTGGTGCGCGGTGGGTAGGCGACCACGGCAGCCGAGTCCACGCCGGTTTCCACCAAGGTCTGTGGCGACTTGGTGAAGTAAAACGCCTGCTCGACGCTTTTGTCCACGGGGCGGCCCATCTCGACGGCGTGTGCATGGTAATTGCGGCCCACGCAGAAGATGCGGTTGACGGGGAAGCGCTCTTGTTGGCCACGAATGGGCAGGGAGGGGACGGCGGGGGGGGTGAAGAGGTAAGAGGTCATGGGGTCGTTCAATGAAAAGGCAGTGATGGTGAGGGGGCTGCTGTCATGCCCGGCATGATCGGGCATCCATGGGTCCTCGGGGCAAGCCCGAGGATGACCGTTTGCGGGTTAGCCGCGGTTTTCGTAGACGCCCAGTTTGCGGTGCAGGGGTGATTCGTCGGCGATGAACACGAAGGCGGGTTGGTCGGCGCGCAGGTTTTTCAGCGTCACGGCTTCGTAGCCGGGCGCGCAGCAGGTGTCGGCTTCGGCCAGCGTGAAGGTGCTGGCCACGATTTGCGCTTGCACCGCGCCTTCGATGACGTGGAAGATCTGCGCGGGCGAACGTGCGGCTAAGCGCAGGCTTTGGCCGGGGCGCAGCATCAGGGCATAAAAGCCCAAAATGTTCTCCGCATCACCACCGGTTTCGGGGTTGGTGTAAGTCACTTGCACCTGCTCCAAACCAGCATCGTCAGACGCCAGCGATTCGAGTGCCGCTTTGGCGTCTTTCCAGGCATAGCGCAGCATGGGGTAGGCTTTTTTGCTGCGGTCAAACACATGGCTGGGCACCACGCCGCCACGGGCGTATTGCTGGTCGCTGCGTCCAGGCACCACGGTCTGGCGGTCGCCGTTGATGTGGTAGCTGGCCTCCATGTAATAGACCAAGGGCAAGTCCAGCACATCGAGCCAGATGACGGGCTCGGTGCCGTCGTGGCCGTGCTCGTGCCACAGGCCTGTGGGCGTCAGGATCAAGTCGCCACGGCTCATGGGGCATTTCTCGCCGTCCACCGTGGTCCATGCGCCTTCGCCTTCCACCACCATGCGCACCGCATTGGGCGTGTGGCGGTGGCTGGGGGCCCACTCGCCGGGCATCAGCAGTTGCATGCCCAAGTACATGGCAGCGCTGGCCTGCATCTTGTCCAGACCATGGCCCGGGTTGGCCAGCACCAGCACGCGGCGCTCGGCTTTTTCAATCGGCGTCAGCTCGCCTGCCTTCAGAAGCAGGGGCTTGATGTCTTTGTAAGCCCAGCAGGTCGGCTGGGTCTGGCGTGTGGGCACTTTGGGTGGCAGCACGCCGCGCAGGCTGGGCCACAGGGGCACCAGGTTCAGGTTGCGCAGATCCTGCACATAGTCTGGGGGCAGGTCTTCGATGCGTCCGAGATCGTTCATGAATGTGGCTCCGTTCAATCAGTTGTGCTGTGCGGCGTCGAGGCAGTTGCCCACATTCCAGCCGTACAGCCATGCCATCGCATCATAAAAGCGCTCGGGGCTGCGGCCGCGCCACAGGTCATTGCGCACCAGGCGCTCCACACCCTTGGCGTGGTAAATGCGGCCCATCTCGCGGCTCGACAGCACAATGCGGGCGGTGCGGGCCACGCGGGCGCGTTGGTACATGTCCAGGGCCTGGGGCCAGTCGTTGTGGTGGGTGCGCAGGGCTTCGCCCAAAGTGACAGCGTCTTCCATGGCCATGCAAGCGCCTTGGGCCATGTATTGGGTGGTGGGGTGCGCGGCGTCGCCCAGCAGGGTCACGCGGCCATAAGTCCATTGGCCAATCGGCTCGCGGTCGGCCGTGGCCCAGCGTTTCCAGGTCTTGGGCAGATCGATCAGCTGACGCGCTTTGGGGCAAATGCCCTGAAAGTAGCTCTGCACTTCTTCCTTGCTTCCTTCGGTGATGCCCCACTCTTCTTGTTCGCGGCTGTGGAAGGTGACCACCACGTTGTACTGCTCACCGCCGCGCAGCGGGTAGTGCACCAGGTGGCAGTTGGGGCCGACCCAGATGGCGGCCGCGTTCCATTGCAGGTCGACCGGAAAGTCTTTCTTGTCGACCACAGCGCGGTACACCACATGCCCCGTGACGCGGGCCGGGTCGCCTACAAACTGCTCTCGCACCACCGACTTCACACCATCAGCCCCGATCAGTGCGCACCCCTGGAAGGCTTTGCCGTTTTGGTCCCACACGGTCACGCTGTTGTCGTCTTGCTCGATGCGCACCACGCGGGTGTTGGTGTGAAACGCGACTTGGCCGGTTTCTTGCGCGCCTTCAAGCAAAGACAAATGCACATCGGCGCGGTGGATCACGGCGTAGGGATTACCAAAGCGTTGGCGGAACTTCTCGTCGGTGGGGATCTTGCCGACCTGGTATTCGTCGATGGCGTCATGCATCACCATAAAGTCGGTGTAAACCGCACGGCCACGGGCTTTGTCGCCAATGCCCAGTGCGTCAAAGGCGTGAAAGGCGTTGGGGCCGAGTTGGATGCCTGCGCCGATCTCGCCGATCTCGGGGGCTTGCTCCAGCACGGTGACCTGAAAGCCTTGGCGCACCAGCGCCAATGCGGCAGCCAGGCCACCAATGCCGCCACCGGCAACGATGACAGGAAGTTGAGGTGAAGCATTGCTCATGACGTCTCCGACAAGAAAATTTTTGTGGACTTATTATAAGCATACATATTAATTTTGCTCAACTGTGTTTGTGTTGATCGTTTTGCCGTTGAGTGAAAACCCTAGGATCAAATTGGGGTGGTCAGACACAGCAAAGCGATTAAAATTAACCGACCGCTCGGTTGGCTAATGCTGATGAACCGAGCTTTTTTCTTTTCAGAAAGTGCCATATGACCCCAGTTTTGCAAAGTTTCATCGCCGGCCAATGGATCGGCCAGCAAGGCGCGCAAGCCCTGCGCAGCGCCCTCAACGGCCAGACGGTTTACCAAACCCATGCCGAAGCCATCGACTTTGGTGATGCGGTGCACCACGCCCGCACGGTGGGCCTGCCCAACTTGCTCAAGCTCGATTTTCAGGAGCGCGCCCAGCGCCTCAAGGCCCTGGCCAAGTTCCTGGGGGAGCACAAAGAACAGCTGTACGCCATCTCGGCCCACAGCGGTGCCACGCGTGCCGACAGCTGGGTCGACATCGAAGGCGGCGCGGGCACTTTGTTCGCGTATTCGAGCATGGGCAGCAACGAGTTGCCCAGCGGCAACCTGATCCACGAAGGCCCGGCTTTCCCGCTGGGCAAAAAGGGCGGCTTTGCAGGCACGCACATCTTGGTGCCGCGCGGCGGCATCGCGGTACACATCAACGCCTTCAACTTCCCCATTTGGGGCTTGCTCGAAAAGTTTGCGCCCAGCTTTTTGGCCGGCATGCCTTGCATCGGCAAACCCGCATCGTCCACCAGCTACCTGACCGAGGCCATGGTGCGCCTGGTCGAGCAATCGGGCATCTTGCCTGCCGGTTCGCTCCAGCTGGTGATCGGCTCCACGGGTGACCTGCTCGACCGCCTGAATGGCCAAGACGTGGTCACCTTCACCGGCTCGGCCGACACCGCCGCCATGTTGCGTGTGCACCCCAATGTGGTCAAACACAGCATCCCTTTCAACGCCGAAGCCGACTCGCTCAACTGCGCCATCCTCGCGCCCGATGTCACGCCCGATGACGAAGAGTTTGACTTGTTTGTCAAAGAAGTTGCCCGCGAGATGACCGTCAAAGCCGGCCAGAAGTGCACGGCCATCCGCCGCGCCATCGTGCCGCGCCAACACCTCGATGCCGTTGTTGAAAAGCTCAAAGCCCGTTTGGCCAAAGTGGTGGTCGGCGACCCGTCGGTCGAAGGCGTGAAGATGGGCGCTTTGGCCTCGCATGCGCAGCAGGCCGACGTGGCCGAACGCGTGGCCCTGTTGCGCCAAAGCGCCGAGCTGGTGTTTGGCGGCGGTGCCGGTTTCAGCCCGGTGGGGCAGGGCGTTGAAGGCGGTGCCTTCTTCCAACCCACGCTGCTGCTGTGCCAAAAGCCTTTGCACACCGACAGCGTGCACGACGTCGAAGCCTTTGGCCCCGTCAGCACGCTCATGCCTTACGACGGCATGGACGAAGCGCTGCAACTGGCCGCACGAGGGCAGGGCAGTTTGGTCGGCACACTGGTCACCAAAGACCCGCACATCGCCGCCCGCATGATCCCGGTGGCCGCCGCCTTGCATGGCCGTCTGCACATCCTGGACCGTGAATCGGCAGTCGAGTCGACCGGCCATGGCTCACCCTTGCCCCAGCTCAAGCACGGCGGCCCTGGCCGCGCTGGCGGAGGCGAAGAATTGGGCGGCATCCGCGCCGTCAAGCACCTGATGCAACGCACCGCACTGCAGGGCTCGCCCACCATGATTGCCGCCGTCACGGGGGAGTACATGCGCGGCGCCAAGCTGATCGAGACCGAGGTTCATCCTTTCCGCCGCCACTTTGAAGACCTGCAAATTGGCGAGAGCCTGCTCACCCACCGCCGCACCGTGGGCGAGGCCGACATCGTGGCCTTTGGCGGCCTGTCGGGCGACTATTTCTACATGCACTTCGACGAGATCGCCGCCAAGGAATCACCCTTTGGCAAGCGCATCGCGCACGGCTACT
>CAJBLW010000379.1 GCA_903953985.1 uncultured Burkholderiales bacterium | reverse complement strand
ATGCGTCTGTGTGCCAACGTTCCAGGCCAGTGGGCCATTCAAACAGCCTTGGGTGGACATCAAAGTATCAATGAATTGGTGGGCGAGGGGGGGCGCTTGCGCAAGCAGCGCGATTTGGCGCACCAGCTGATCACGGCCATCCCGGGTGTCAGTTGTGTCAAGCCCCGTGCGGCTTTGTACATGTTTCCCAAACTTGACCCCAAAATCTACCCGGTGCAGGATGACCAGGATTTCTTTTTGCAGCTCCTAGAAGAAACCAAGGTCATGCTGGTTCAGGGTACGGGCTTCAACTGGCCCGATGCCGACCATTTCCGGATCGTGTTTTTGCCCCATGAAGACGACTTGCGTGAGGCCATTGCCCGCGTCGCCCGTTTTTTAGAGGGGGCACGCCAACGTTTTGGCACCGATGCCGTGTTGGCCTGAATTCAATCCCTGTCCGAGCCATTCGGGCGCATTGCAGTAAAGAAGATAAAAATGAAACCGATCAAAGTGGGCCTCTTGGGCATGGGCACTGTAGGCAGCGGCACTTTCAATGTGCTCAAGCGTAACCAGGAAGAAATCCAGCGCCGTGCAGGCCGTGGCATTGAAATTACCATGGTCGCTGACCTGGATGTTGCCCGTGCCCAAGCCCTAGTGGGCGATGGCGTTCAGGTGGTGGGCGATGCCCGCGCGGTGATTGCCAACCCTGAGATCGACATCGTCATTGAGCTGATTGGAGGTTACGGCATTGCCAAAGCGCTGGTGATGGAATCAATTGCCGCGGGCAAACATGTGGTTACCGCTAACAAGGCCTTGTTGGCCGTGCACGGCACCGAAATTTTTGCAGCTGCGCAGGCCAAAGGTGTGATGGTGGCTTTTGAGGCGGCCGTGGCAGGTGGGATTCCGATCATCAAGGCGCTGCGTGAAGGATTGACCGCCAACAGCATCCAGTGGGTGGCAGGCATCATCAATGGCACCACTAACTTCATTTTGTCCGAGATGCGCGACAAGGGCCTTGACTTTGCCGATGTGCTCAAGGAAGCCCAGCGCCTGGGTTACGCCGAAGCCGACCCGACCTTTGACATTGAAGGCGTGGACGCTGCCCACAAAGTGACCTTGATGAGTGCGATCGCCTTTGGCATTCCGGTGCAGTTTGACAAGGCCTATGTCGAGGGCATCACGAAACTGGGCGCAGCCGACATCAAATACGCAGAGCAACTGGGCTACCGCATCAAGCTGCTCGGCATCACCAAGCGCACCGCGCAAGGCATCGAGTTGCGCGTGCACCCTAGCCTGGTGCCGACCCAGCGCCTGATTGCCAACGTCGAAGGCGCAATGAATGCTGTGATGGTGCAAGGCGATGCCGTGGGTACTACCTTGTATTACGGCAAGGGAGCAGGCTCCGAGCCCACCGCCAGCGCGGTGATTGCCGACCTGGTGGACATCACCCGTTTGCATACGGCAGACCCACTCAACCGCGTGCCGCATTTGGCTTTCCAGCCGGGCGCCATGAGCAACTTGCATGTGTTGCCCATGTCTGAGGTGGTGACCAGTTATTACCTTCGTTTGCGCGTGGCCGATCAAGCCGGTGTGCT
>CAJBLW010000378.1 GCA_903953985.1 uncultured Burkholderiales bacterium | reverse complement strand
CAAGTCGGATTGATATTCATGAACTCACATTCCTCTGGCGTGGCAGCAATGCCCACTGAAGCGGCCGACATGGCCATGCCCAAAGCAGGCCCGCAAACTGCGGCACCCGCCCCACAGGCGCGAGATAGAAACTGGCTGCAGCTCAACACGCCCATCACCCATTGGCAGGGTCGCCGGGTCTGGCTGGTGGGCGCATCCACCGGCATTGGTCTGGCCTGCGCACAAGCGCTGCGTGCGGCTGGGGCCTTGGTGGTGGTGTCGGCCCGCAATCCGCAAGGCATAGAAGACTGGACCGCGCAGGACAACGGCGTGCAGTGGCGTGCACTGGATGTGAGCGATGGGCCCCAAGTGCAGTCCACGGCCCGCGCCCTGCTGGCCGAAGGCCCGCTCGACATGGTGGTCTATGCGGCGGGCTATTACCGCGCCCAACGCGCCACGGCCATGAACATCGATGACTTGTTGCGGCACGACAAGGTCAATTACCAAGGTGCTTTGCAGGTGATCGACGCGGTGCTGCCTGGCATGCTCGCCCAGCGCCGCGGGCACATCAGCCTGCTCAGCAGCGTTGCGGGTTGGCGCGGCCTGCCCAATGGCCTGGCTTATGGCCCGACCAAGGCCGCCCTTACCCACTTGGCCGAGACGCTGTACATGGATCTGCAAGACCAAGGTATTGGCGTGAGCGTGGTCAATCCGGGCTTTGTGGCCACGTCGCTCACGGCGCAAAACGAATTCACCATGCCCGCCCTGATCAGCCCCGAAGAAGCGGCCCGCCAAATGCTGAAAGGTTGGGCACAAGGTCAGTTCGACATCCATTTTCCCAAGCGTTTCACGCTCTGGCTGAAACTGTTGCGCTTGCTGCCTTACCGCCTGTATTTCCCGTTGGTGCGCAAGTTCACGGGGCTTTGAGCCTGAATGGAAAGCGATACATGAACACCCGACAAGCCACCGAAAGCCTGGTCACATTTTTTGAAACCTTGTCGCCCCAAAGCGTGGCGCAGATGCACACGGTCTACGACGCGCAAGCCCGCTTCAAAGACCCCTTTAACGAAGTGCAGGGGTTGCCCGAGATCGAGCGGATTTTCCGGCACATGTACGTGGCGTTGGACCAGCCGCACTTTGTGGTGACCGACCGGGTGGTGGACGGCACCCAAGCCTTTCTGACCTGGGATTTTCGCTTTCGGTTCAAACGCTTTGACACCACCAAGCTGCAAGCTGTGCGCGGGGCCAGCCATGTGGTTTTCAACGAGCAGGGTTTGGTGACCATGCACCGCGATTATTGGGATGCGGCGGAAGAGCTTTACGAAAAACTGCCTATGGTGGGCGGCTTGATGCGCTGGCTCAAAAAACGCGCCAACACCTGAAGCCTTGCAAAGGCCGGGTGTCCTCAGAACTCAAAGCCGCCTTGCCTGCGCACTGCTTCGGATGCGGGGCCGCTCAACAGGTCGGCCAAGAATTGAGCCTGCTGCAGGTTTTGCGTGTGGGTGCAAATGCCCAGCGTGTAGTCGGTGCTCAGCTCGAACTCGGCAGGCAGGACGGCGACGAGGTCCACCCCTTCGGTGTAGTTGATTTCGGTGACTTGCGTGCAACCGATCAAGCCGCTTTCCGTGCTTTTGGCCATCTCGCCCATGGCCGTGGCACCGTTAGGAAAGGCACGAAATTGACCCCGCATGCTTTCATTGAGCCCCAAAACCGTGAGCACGTTCATGAAGTGGATGCCGGCTGTGGCTTTGTCTGGGTCTGGAAAATAAATGCCCTTGGCCGCACTCATGGCCGCATGCAGTTCGGCTCGGGTGCGCACGGGCGGATGCGGCGTACCACTGCGCACGGCCACGCCTGTTTTAACCAAGCCCAGCGATCGTGCACTGCCCGCCACCACATGCCCTGAAGCGATCAGTTGCTCGATCAGGGGTTGCGTGAAAATCACCACATCGCAGGGCGCACCGGCCACCAATTTGTCGCGCATCATGCCCACCGCGCTGAAGGTGCCGTCGATGCGGCTGCCGGTGGCTTGTTCAAATTCGGCTTGGACGCCCTGGACCACGGCTGCGGCTGCGCCACCACTCAATACATGCATGTTGTGCTTTCCATCAAGGGCAAAAGTGGTCGTTGAAACGCTTCAGTCCGGCTTGGCGCCCGAGACTTTGACGATGTTGGCCCACTTGGCGATGTCAGCGTTCAGGTACTGGTCAAATTCGGGCACGCCCATCGACATGGGCACCGCACCCTGCTTGGCCCAGGCGGCTTTCACTTCGGGGTTGTTCACAATTTTGCGTACTTCGGCGTTGAGTTTGTTCACCACATCGGCCGGGGTGCCTTTGGGGGCCATCAGGCCCAGCCAGATGCTGGCTTCAAACCGGGGCACGCCGGACTCGTGGACGGTCGCCAAATCAGGCAGGTTACTTGAGCGGGTCAAGCCGGTGCTGGCCAGCGCCCGGACCTTGCCATCGCGTGACAAAGTCGCCATGGTTGTTTCGGCATCGAACATCACATCGACCTGCCCGCCCACGATGTCGGTGCGTGCACCGGAGCTGCCTTTGTAGGGCACATGGGTCATGTCGATGCCCGCCATGAATTTGAACAGCTCGCCCGCCATGTGGTACGGCGTGCCGTTGCCCGATGAGGCGTAATTGATTTTGCCGGGCTTGGATTTGGCCAGCGCCACCAGCTCACCCACCGTCTTGACAGGCACAGAAGGGTGTGCCACCAGCAAGAGCGCTGAATAATTGATCGGCGCGATGCCTACAAAGTCACGCATCAAGGCAAACGGTTTGGTCGAGATCAAGGACTCATTGACGGTGTGCGTGTTCGACATCATCAGCAAGGTGTAGCCATCGGCCGCTGACTTGGCCACCAGATCGGTCCCGATGATCGAGCCTGCGCCGGGCTTGTTGTCGATCACAAAGGTCTGCTTGAGCTCTTCGCCCAAGCGTTGCGCCATAAAGCGGGCGTAGTTGTCGGCGGGGCCACCTGCGGCAAAAGGCACCACGATTTTCACGGGACGGTTGGGGTAGCTCTGCGCATGAGCCAAGCCGCAGGCCAGTGCCAAAGTCAAGGCGGTGAATTTCAGGGTCTTACTCAAGTGGCTCATGTCGTGTCTCCGATGGGTTGAATTGGGAAGGGTTGGGTCAGGCGCTGGCCATGGACCGAGTGGGGTCAATCGACCTTGCCGATGCGCTTGACCAAGACGCTCATTTCCTTGCCGTCGGCCTGCACAAAGCGCTCGAACTCGGGCGCGTCTTGGTACATGAAGGAGGTGCCTGCGGCCGTCAAGGCCGCCACAGCACGGGGGTCCTGAGCTGCAAACCTGGCGGCTTGACGCAGGCTGTCGACCACGGACGATGGCGTGTCAGCGGGTACAAACATGCCCGCCCATTGAGAGTATTGGATCGGCACCCCCAACTCCTTGAAGCTGGGGACTTCAGGCATGCTGGCGAGGCGACCATCGCCCCAATGGGCCAGGGCACGCAAGCGGCCCGAAGCGATGTGTTGTTTCACGCTGGCAGGTCCGGTGGAGAGTGCTTCAATTTGCCCGCCTATTAATGACAAAACAGCGGGCCCAGCACCCGTGTAGGGCACGTGCAGCATGAAGGTCGAGGTGGCAGCCTTGAGCTGCTCCATGGGCACATGCATGGTGCCGTAGTTGCCAGACGAACCAAAGCTGATGCGACCGGGGTGGGTCTTGGCGTAGGCGATGAAGTCAGCGTAGGTTTTCCAGGGGCTGTCGGCACGCACCACCAGCACCGTGGGGTCTGCCGTGAAGCGGGCGACGGGTTTGAGCTGGTGTGTTTCGTACAGAGGGGCACGTTTGAGGATCTTGTCGGCTTCCGGCAAGACCACCAAGGAGGACAAGGACATCAGCACCGTGTAGCCATCTCCTTTGGATTTGGCAACTTGTGCCATGCCAATGCCGCCACCTGCGCCGCCTTTGTTTTCCACCACGATGCTTTGCTTGAGGTGGCGTGACATGGCTTCGGCCACAGGACGTCCTACCGTGTCGGCCACGCCACCGGGAGGGAACGGCACCACCATGGTGATGGGTTTGGTCGGGTAGACCTGCGCCATGGCACTCAGGCCAGTGCAGGCCCATGCTGCGCAAAGCAGGGTTGCCAAGAGTTGTCGTTTTTGCATGTGGGGTCTCCTCGGTTTGGCTGGGTGCGCACCTGCCCGGGTGTGGTGGGCTTAAATGAAACGGTTTTCGATGTGGCCCACGCCGTCGATTTCGACCCGGATCACATCGCCTTTGGCAATGTAGCGCGGCGGATTCATGCCCATGCCCACGCCAGCAGGTGTGCCCGTGGCGATGATGTCGCCAGGATAGAGCGTGATGCCACGCGAGATGGTTTCGATCAAGGTGGGGATGTCGAAAATCATGTTTTCAGTCGGACCGTCCTGGCGCAGCTCGCCGTTGACCCAGCAGCGCACCCGGGTGTTGCGACCATCGATCTCGTCGGCAGTCACGATCCAAGGGCCCATGGGGCAAAAGGTGTCGAACGACTTGCCCATGTCCCATTGTTGGTGGCGCATCTGCACGTCGCGGGCGGTCACGTCGTTGACCACGGTGTAGCCAAACACATGCTTCATGGCATCGGCCTGGCTGATGTTCTTGCCTCCTTGGCCAATGATCACCGCCAACTCGGCTTCGTAGTCAATTTGGTCGGACACGCTTGCGCCGGGCAGTTGCACATCGTCGGTCGGGCCGACCACGCACTCGGGCACCTTGGTGAACACGATGGGCCAGGCTTTGGCGTCGGTGTTGCTGTCCTTGAAAACCGACGCCTGCAGTTCTTTGGCGTGCGCATGGTAATTGCGGCCCACGCACCAGACGTTACGGCGGGGCACGGGCAGGGGTGATTCAAGTTTGACCGAGGACACGTCCAGCGCCGCATCCACCAAGGCAGGCAAAGGCTGCCCGGCAACCAGGGCATCAATGATGGGCTGTGCCCCACGTTGGGCTTGTGATTCGCTCAAGGCAAAAGGCGTGACCTGTAGACCATCGGCCGACACTTGTCCGACATGGCGTTTTCCGTTGTGAGCAAATGTGGCGATGCGCAAAATTCTTCTCCTGGGGCGGGTGACAAGTTTGACCTTGTTCAATAAAAAAGGTTGCATTGCAACCAATGCAAACCATCATAAGGAGTAAGGCTTCCGGGTCAAGACCCGTACCGGACAATTTGCATGAGGGTTTTTACGGGGTGATGTCGGTGTTGCATCGGCATTTTTAGCCCTTGAGCAGGCGATTAAAGGGTGATCTGACGTGTGCATAAGAGGGTCAGACGGGTGTTGCCTGGGGTTTTCAATGGAGGGTTAAATTGGTATGATTTGGTTTTTTCACCCACCGACACCTTGGACTCCTCTTACCTCTTTCGCACCGCCTTGCTTGACCAGTTGCACAGTGGCCAGTGGCAGGCCGGTGATCGCTTGCCGACCGAGCGCGAGTTTGGTGAGCAACACCAGATCAGCCGCAGCACGGTGCGCAAGGTGCTGGCCGACATGAAGGCCCAAGGGCTGATCGCCCAGACTGTCGGCAGTGGCACGTATGTCACCGACAAGGCGGTGGTCGCTGTCAGTTCGAAAAAGACCACACCTGCCAATGCGCCCGATGCGACCTGGCACACCAGTCCAGCGGAACTCATGGAGGCGCGCATGGCCCTGGAGCCAGCCATCATCGACATGGTCATTGGCAACGCCACCTTGGCCGACTTTGAGCAAATGGACAACTGCTGCACACGCGCCGAAGCGGCGGCCAGCGTCGAAGAGTTTGAGGTCTGGGATGGCATGTTCCACGAAATCATTGCCCGTGCCGCACACAATGCCTTTGTGGCCCGTTTGTTCAAACTCATGAACCAGGCCCGCGCCCAAGGGGAGTGGGGCATGCTGAAAAAACGCAGCCTCACACCCGAGCGGCGGTTGACTTACCAGTCAGAACATCGCGCTTTGTTGCAGGCCATCAAGGCCCGCGACCCGGTTGTGGCCAAGGCCTTGGCCACCGAGCACTTGATTCATGTGCGGCGCAATTTGTTGAACTACTGAATCGCCCACGTTTTGGGCCCCAGCGCCATCAAGTTGGCGAGGTGTCGATGAAGCTGGGCCGCTGCGCCAGCTTGTCGTGCAGCTTGTGCAGATTGGGGTATGGCGTGCGCCAGTCGATTTGAGGGAAGCGGAAATCAAGATAGGACACGGCGCACCCCACTGAAATATCGGACAGACTCAGGTGAATGCCTGAACAAAATGCTTTGTCGCCGAGGCCGGTGCTCATGGCACGAAGTGCGTGCTGGATTTTGTCGAGTTGGCGATCGATCCAGCCTTGGCTGCGCTGGCTTTCCTCGCGGCCGGTCCAAACAGCCTCCATGCGGGCCAGCAGGGCCGCATCGAGCAGACCATCGGCCAAGGCCTCCCAAGTTTTGACTTCTGCACGCTCACGACCTGCCGAGGGAATCAGTTTGCCCACGGGCGACAAAGTGTCCAAGTACTCCACGATCACGCGTGAATCAAACACCGCTTCACCGCCCTCCATCACCAGGCAGGGCACTTTGCCCAAGGGGTTGGATGCGTGTATGAGCGTCTGGGCCGACCACACGTCTTCGGTGACGAACTGATAGTCCAGTTTTTTCTCGGCCATGACGATGCGAACCTTGCGAACGTAGGGGCTGGTGACAGAGCCGATGAGTTTCATAGACATGAAGGCCGTAACAAAAAAGATTCTCAATTCTAGGTGATCTCCATGTGGGCGCATTTTGCGAGTAGCCATTTGGACAGTGCCCTCGGAACGAGGGCGACTTCTGCAGAAATGCGGCAATTACAATCAACGCATGAATTTCACCCCCATATCTGCCCTGTCGCCACTGGATGGCCGTTACGCCAGCAAACTTAATGCCCTGCGACCGCTCATGAGTGAGCAAGGCTACATGCACCGCCGCGTTCAGGTCGAAATTGCTTGGTTCATCGCTTTGTCCGATGCAGGTTTTGATGAGTTCAAGCCCCTGACCCCCGGCGCACGCGCCTATTTGACAGCGTTGGTGAAGAACTTCTCAGAATCCGACGCCCTGGCCATCAAGGATTTTGAAAAGATCACCAACCATGACGTGAAAGCCGTGGAGTACTGGATCAAGTCCAAGTTCCAGGACCGCCCTGAGCTGGAAAAAGCCGCCGAATTTGTGCACTTTGCCTGCACCAGCGAAGACATCAACAACACCAGCCACGCCGTGCAACTCAAGGGCGCCCGCGCCCAGGTCATCCTGCCGGGTCTCGATGGCCTGATTGCCAAGCTGCGCGACATGGCGCACAACTTTGCCGACGTGCCCATGCTCAGTCGCACCCACGGCCAGACCGCAAGTCCGACCACGGTGGGTAAGGAAATGGCCAATGTGGTGGTGCGTCTGAAGGGCTGCCGGGAAAAAATTGCTGCTGTCCAATTGATGGGCAAGATGAATGGCGCGGTCGGCAACTACAACGCCCACTTGTCGGCCTGGCCCGACTTTGACTGGGAAGCCTTTGCCCGCAAAGTGGTGGAAACCCCGGAGATCAGCGAAACACAAAGCAGCCAATGGGGTCTGGGTTTGACATTCCAACCCTTCAGCATCCAGATCGAGCCGCATGACTACATGGCCGAGCTGTTTGACGCCCTAGCCCGCACCAACACCATCCTGATCGACCTGTCGCGCGACATCTGGGGCTATGTGGGTTTGGGTTATTTCAAGCAGCGCTTGAAAGCCGGCGAAATTGGCTCTTCCACCATGCCGCACAAGGTCAACCCGATCGACTTCGAAAACGCCGAAGGCAACCTGGGCCTGGCCAATGCCGTGCTCAAGCACCTGAGCGAGAAGCTGCCGATCAGCCGCTGGCAGCGAGATTTGACCGACTCGACCGTGCTGCGCAACATGGGCGTGGGCCTGGGCTACACCGCCTTGGCTTATGCCTCGCTGATGACCGGTTTGAACAAGCTCGAATTGAACGAAGAAGCCTTGGCCGACGACCTGGATGGTGCGTGGGAAGTGTTGGCCGAGCCGATCCAGACCGTGATGCGCCGCTATGGCGTGCAGGGTGCTTACGAAAAGCTCAAAGAAGTCACCCGGGGCAAGACCGTCACAGCGGCCGACTTGCATGGTTTGATCCGCGCTTTGGAGATCCCCCAAGCCGACAAGGACCGCCTTCTGGCCATGACGCCGGGCAGCTATGTCGGCAAGGCTGCCGAGCTGGCGCGACGGGTTTAAGGCTCAGACGAAGTCGAACCTCCCATTGTTTGTCATCCCGGACGTGTTCCGGGGTCCACCCTTTCCCCGTCATGGATGCCAGATCAAGTCCGGCATGACAAATGGAGAAAACACCCAAGAACCCCATGGCCCTCAAATCCACCATCTACAAAGCCAACCTGTCGATCGCTGACATCGATCACAGCTATTACGAAGACCATCAGCTCACGCTGGCGCGGCATCCCAGCGAGACCGACGAACGCATGATGGTCCGCCTGTTGGCATTGGCCATCAACGCCTACAAGCTGCAGGCCGTGTGCAACGGCGACGGCAAGCTGTCTTTTGGTGCGGGCTTGTCAGACCCGGACGACCCGGACTGCAGCCTGCGCGACTTCACGGGCCAAACACGCATGTGGATTGAAGTCGGCCAGCCCGAAGACAAGCCCATCATGAAGGCTTGCCAGAAAGCCGACGAGGTGCTGCTGTATTGCTTTAACCATGCAGCCGAAGTCTGGTGGAAAAGCATCGAGACCAAGTTGACGCGCCTGGACAAACTGCAAGTCTGGCGCGTGCCCACCGAGGGCTCGCAGGAGTTGGCCAAATTGGCCGAGCGCAGCATGCAATTGCAGGCCACAGTTCAGGAGGGTTCAGTCACCTTCAGCAGCGACAAGGGCAGTGTGCACATCGAGCTGATCCGCTGGAAATAATCGCAGAGCGGGTACAGCGCCAGGCTCACAAACCCAACATCAGTTCGATGTTTTGCACGGCCGCGCCGCTGGCGCCTTTGCCCAGGTTGTCCAATCGGGCGATGACCACGGCATGCCGTGCCTCTTCGTTGGCAAACACCCGGATTTCGAGCTGGTTGGTGTTGTTGAGGGCGGTGGCGTCCAGCTTGGCATCGGCCGTGGCGGGCAGCACGCTCACACAGCCGCCTTCAGCTTGGCTGGCCGCGTAGTGCGCTTGCAAAGCTGCATGCAGGTCGGCACCAGAGGGCTTGCCCGGCAGGCTGTCCAGGTGCAGGGGCAGTTGCACCAGCATGCCTTGGCGGAAATTGCCCACGGCCGGCACGAACAAAGGCCGAGTGGTCAGTCCGGTGTAGCGCATGATTTCGGGGATGTGCTTGTGCTTGAGGCCCAGGGCATAAGCCTCAAATAAGGGAGCCCGGCTTTCTTCGAAGTCTTCGATCATGCTGCGGCCGCCGCCGGAGTAACCACTCACGGAGGGCAAGCACACTGGAAAATCCTGCAGCAGTAAGCCCGCGTCGATCAAGGGCCGCAAGATGGCGATCGCACCCGTGGCGTAGCAGCCGGGGTTGGCCACGCGCTGGGCCTGGCGTACGGCGGCGGCCTGATCGGCGGCCAGCTCGGGAAAGCCGAAAACCCAATCGGGGTGGCAACGGTGCGCGGTGGAGGCGTCAACAATGCGCGGTTTTTGGCCCGGCAGGCGGTCGATCATGGCCACCGATTCGATGGCCACATCATCGTGCAGACACAACACCACCAAATCGGCCGCTGACATCAACTCGCGCTTGGCCTCGGGGTCTTTTCGGCGTGCCGGATCGATGCTGAGCACTTCGATCTGGGCCATCAAAGCCAGCCGCTCGCGAATTTGCAAGCCCGTCGTTCCTGCTTCGCCATCGATGAAAATTTTAGCCATAAGTATTGCTTTCCTAAGGGGTTCTGTCGCATTGCGTCAAGTCGATGTAAGACGCAAGGCTCAGTATTGGTGCATTGCAGCATGATACAGTCGCACGCTGCAGTGTCCAGAGCCTGCTGGTGGGCCTTCCTTGATTGAAGGACCGCAGCGGACCGGTCGAATTCCACCCCTCTGAGAGAGACCTCATGAAGATTCACGAGTACCAAGGCAAGGAAATCTTGCGTCAATTCGGTGTGCCGGTTCCCCGCGGCATTCCGGCATTTACCATTCAAGAGGCGCTAGAAGCCGCTCAAAAGTTGGGCGGCCCTGTCTGGGTCATCAAGGCCCAGATCCATGCCGGTGGGCGTGGCAAAGGCGGCGGCGTGAAGGTGGCCAAGACCATTGACGACGTGAAGCGCATTGCTGGCGAGATCCTGGGTATGCAGCTCGTCACGCATCAAACAGGCCCAGTCGGCCAAAAAGTCCGACGCCTTTATATAGAAGACGGCGCTGACATCAACAAAGAATATTACGTCTCGGTTGTGACGGACCGTGCTACCCAAAAGATCGCTTTTATCGCATCCAGCGAAGGTGGCATGGACATCGAGGAAGTGGCGCACAGCACCCCCGAAAAAATCATCACCGAATTCATTGATCCTTTGACTGGTTTGGGCGACGTCCAAGCCAAGAAGATCTCTGACGCCATCGGCATGCCAGCAGACTCCACCTCCCAAGCCGTGGACATCTTCAAAAAGCTGTACCAGTGCTATATGGAAACCGACGCGTCTTTGGTGGAAATCAACCCCCTGAACCGCGACAGCAAAGGCAACGTGATGGCCCTGGACGCGAAGTTCAACTTCGACGCCAACGCCTTGTTCCGTCACCCCGAAATCGTGGCTTACCGCGATCTGGACGAAGAAGACCCGGCCGAAGTGGAAGCTTCCAAGTTCGACCTGGCCTACATCAGCCTAGATGGCAACATCGGTTGCTTGGTCAACGGCGCTGGCTTGGCCATGGCCACCATGGACACCATCAAGT
>CAJBLW010000377.1 GCA_903953985.1 uncultured Burkholderiales bacterium | reverse complement strand
GGGGCGTCCATGTAAATCACAGCCTTGTGATCGGCGCTGGCGGCCACCGCATCGCGCAGGGCGAAGAAGGTGGACAAACCCAGCATCAACGGCGGCTCGCCCGTGGCCTTGCTGTTGAAAGGCGTGGGCTTCAAGTTGGCGTTGTCGAACAGCGTCACCTTGAAGTGTTCCGGGATATCGCCCGCCACTGGGATCTTGTAAGTGCTGGGGCCGTGCGTGAGCAGCTTACCCTTCTTGTCCCAAATGCACTCTTCCATGGTGAGCCAGCCCATGCCTTGCACAAAAGCGCCTTCGATCTGGCCTTTGTCCAGAGCGGGGTTGATGCTGCGGCCCACGTCGTGCACGATGTCCACGGCCAGGAGCCTCCACTCGCCGGTGCGGGTGTCGATCTCCACTTCGCTCACGGCCGCGCCGTAGCAGTAGTAATAGAAAGCACGGCCATTCAGGGTCGCGAAGTCGTATTTGATTTCGGGCGTCATGTAAAAGCCCGTGACCGACAAGCCGACACGCTCCATGTAGGCTTGTTTGGTCAAGTCGGCCCACTTGACGGATTTGACGCCGCCGTGGACTTCGTTGTTCGCGAAAGTCACATCGCCTTCGGCACAGCCAAGCATGCGGGCAGCCACAGGCTTTAAGCGCTCACGCATTTGCATCGTCGCGTTCATGATGGCCGCGCCGTTGATGTCGGCACCGCTCGATGCCGAAGTGGCCGAAGCATTGGGTACTTTTTGCGAATCGGTCGCGGTGATGCGCACATGGTCCACGCTGATGCCCAAGCCATCGGCACACACCTGCGCCATCTTGGTGTTCAGGCCCTGGCCCATTTCGGTCCCGCCGTGGTTGCAGCTGACCGAGCCGTCCATGTAAATCACCAGCAGCGCGCCGCCTTGGTTCAGGTGCGTGGCGGTGAAGCTGATGCCGAACTTCAGTGGCACCAATGACAAACCACGCTTGCGGGTTTTGCTCTTGGCGTTGAAGGCTTGAATCTGCGCGCGGCGCTCGGTGTATTTCGATTCCTGCTCCACCTGGTCGATCACCTTGTCACCCACCCAGTCTTCGATGAGCTGGTTGTATTGGGTGGTCATGGTGTCAGGTGTGCCGCTGATGGCTGGGTCTTTGTAGAGGTTGAGCTTGCGCACCTCCAAAGGGTCTTTGCCCAGGGTCATCGCAATCTCGTCCATCACCGTCTCGATACCGAACATGCCTTGTGGGCCACCAAAGCCACGGAAAGCGGTGGCGCTTTGCGTGTTGGTTTTGCAGCGGTGGCTGACCAGCTTGAGCGCGGGCAAATGGTAGGTGTTGTCGATGTGCAGGCAAGCACGGTCGTTCACCGGGCCCGAGTAATCGGTGCTGTAGCCGCAGCGCGACATGAGCGTGATATTGGCACCCAGCACGCGGCCTGTATCGTCAAAGCCCACTTCATAGTCGATGCGGAAATCGTGGCGCTTGCCAGTGATGGTCATGTCGTCGTCGCGGTTCACGCGCAGCTTGACCGGTTTTTGCAGTTTGAACGCGGCCAAAGCGGCGCTCTGGCTGAAGATGCTGGCGTTGCCTTCTTTGCCACCAAAGCCGCCACCCATGCGGCGGCAAATCACCTCCACATCGTTGGTGTGCAGGTTCAGCGCGTGCGCGGCCTCGCGTTGGTTGCCATCAGGGTGCTGGGTTGACACGTACAGCGTGAGCTGGCCGTCTTCTTTGGGCACTGCGTAAGTGATTTGGCCTTCGAGGTAAAACTGCTCTTGCTGGCCGGTGCGGGTCGTGCCCTTGATCGTGTGGGGCGCGTTGGCGATTGCCGCCGCTGCATCGCCTCGGGTGATGCCTTTGGGCGGCATGATGAAGCTGCCGGCTTCCATCGCTTCTTCGACCGTCAAGATGGGCGTGAGTTCTTTCACCAACACCTTGGCTTTGTGGGCGGCTTCGCGGGCATAAAGCATGTCACGCGCCACGACCACGGCCACGGCTTGGCCGATGAACTCGACCTTGCCAGCGGCGAGGAACGGATCGTCGTGCACGATGGGGCCGCAGTTGTTTTCGCCGGGAATGTCTTTGGCGGTGTAAACCGCCACCACGCCGTGCTCACGCAGGATGGCTGCGCGGTCAATGCCGTCGCCGATCAGCTCACCATGCGCCACGGGTGACAGGATGAGCGCGGCATACAAAGTGCCGGCGTGCTCGGGGATGTCGTCGATGTAGGTGGCTGATCCCGTGACGTGCAGGTGCGCAGACTCGTGAACGATGTCAGTGCCTTGCTGAACGCCCGAAACAGGCAACAAGTTTTTGATGGGGGTAGGAGCGTTCATTCTTGCCTCTAGAGTGAGGGGACAGAGCAAATTTGCTGCGCAAATGTTGGTCTATCCCCAGGTTTTAAGATTGTTCTTCAATGAATTCGAGCACCAGGTTGCGGGCGACCAGGGCACGGTAGGCCCAGGTGGCACGCAGACCATCACGGGCGGTGAAGCTGGTGGCAATCGCTGCATCCAGCTCAGCGGCTTTCACCTCGGATGGCACGCGACCTTCCAGCACGGCTTCGAGCTTGGGGGCGCGGCAAGGCGATGGGGCCAAGCCGGTGTAGGCCAACTTCGCACCCGACAACTTGCCGCCTTTCAGCGCGTAGCTGATGGCAGCGCAGGTGGCCGAAATGTCTTGCTCAAAACGCTTACTGACCTTGTGCGCGCGGAACACCTGGCCGGCAACGGGCTTGGGCAATTCGACGGCTTCGATGAACTCTCCGGGCTCCATCACGTTTTTTTTCATGCCCGTGTAGAAGTTATCCAGCAGCACCTTGCGGGTTTTGTCGCCCCGGCGCAGCACCAGGCTGGCACCCAGCGACATCAGGCAAGGCATGGTGTCGCCAATCGGCGAGCCGTTGGCGATGTTGCCCGCCAGCGTGGCGGTGGAACGGATGGGGGGTGATCCGAAGCGGCGCAGCACCTCGGTGAAGTCGGGGTAGGCCTTGGCGACCAGCGCCTCGACTTGCGTCAGCGACACGGCTGCGCCAATGCGCCAGACCTGGTCGGTTTCTTTGACCTCACGCAGCTCGGCCACATTGCCCAAATACATGATGTGGTCAGGTCGGCTGAACTGCTTGTTCACCTGTAGGCCAATTTCGGTGCTGCCCGCCAGCAAAGTGGTGGTGGGGTTCTTCAACAAATAGTCGGCGACTTCGGTCAAGGTGGCGGGCGAGACAAACTCGTTGCCCTTCTTGGTGCGAACCACCGGCTGCACGATGATGTCGCCGTCCAAGCTCAAGGTGGGCACGCTGGAGCGCTTGATTTCCTTGAGCAAGGGCACATCAACACTGTCGTCAAGCTTGAGCGCCCCGGGCTTGGCGCAGGCCTTGGTGGCCGACTCGATGATCGGCTTGTAGCCGGTGCAGCGGCACAGGTTGCCACTGAGCGAATCGGTGATTTGCTGGCGATTGGGGGTGGGCAATACCTGCACCAGGTTCACCAAGCTCATCACGATGCCGGGCGTGCAAAAACCACACTGCGAGCCGTGGCACTTGACCATCTCTTCTTGCACCGGGTGCATGGTGCCATCGGCTTTTTTCAGGCTCTCGATGGTTTTCACTGATTTCCCGTCCAGCGAAGGCAACAACTGGATGCAGGCGTTGGTGGCCACGTAGTCCACCCCCGTGCCTGCAGCATTGAGCTCACCCACCATGACCACACAAGCGCCGCAATCGCCTTCGGCGCAGCCCTCTTTGGTGCCGGTGCGGTGCAATTGCTCGCGCAGGTAATCCAGAACAGTGGTGGTGCGGCGCTTGCCTTGGGCTTCGACGATGCGGCCGTCGAGTACAAAGCGCACGGTATTGGTGACTTGGGTCATGGTGCAGGGAGGGGTAAATAAACGGTAGGACCCCATTCTAAGTAAGCGGGGCTGGGGTGGCGGGATTTTTTAAAACGATCAGGGCTGGCGCCGCGCATCCATTTCCCGAATCAGCGCGCGGGCTTCGTCGCCCTCGGGAATCGGCTGGCCGCTGTCGCGCCACTGAACGGCCGCCTTGAAGCCCTGGTCCTGCGCATGGCGGCGGAACCACATGCCTTCTGGGTTGTGGCGCGTGATGCCGTCGAAGACCGTTGCCATTTGCTGGCTCTGCTCCAGGCCCATGGCCAGCATCACCTGGTTGACCACCAGCTTGTGCATGGCCAAGTGACTGGACGGCACACCGGCTATACGGCTGGCCAGTGCCATCGTGGCGCTTTCCAGCTCGCTCAGCGGCACAGCTTCGTTGGCCAAGCCCCAGGCTGCGGCGGTGCGCCCATCGATCACGTTGCCGGTAAACATCATCTGCTTGGCCCGCGCAGGCCCGAGGCGGTAGGTCCACATGGCCGTGGTGGGGCAGCCCCAGACGCGGGTGGGCATGTAGCCGATGCGGGCGTCGTCGGCCATGACCAGCAGGTCGCAGCACAGCGCGATGTCGCTGCCGCCTGCCACCGCCGCGCCATGCACCTTGGCAATGGTCGGTTTGGTGCTGCGCCACAGGCTCATGAAATCCTCTGTATTGCGCTTCATATAGGCATAGTCGACCATCGGGTCCCATGGCGTGCGCTCCTGCTGACAGGGGTGGTCGATGTCACCTTCCCCGAAAATGCTCAGGTCATAGCCGCCACAAAAACCTTTGCCAGCGCCTTCGACCACGATGACGTGGATCGAGGGCTCGGCGTTCGCCCACTCCACAGCAGCGCGGATCTCCCGCGGCATCTCTTCATTGATGGCATTCAACCGCTCTGGCCGGTTGAGCAGTAGGCGAGCCACGCGGGGGTTGGCCTGGTCGGGCTGGATACTCAAAGTCGAAAAATCGGGCATGTTGCCTCCTGGTTGGCTGGGTAATGCTAGGTCGATCGCGTCAAGGTGACAGCCGCAAGCGTGACATCAAAACCGGGTCATCCAACGGGTATAAAACGGGGGCAGATCCCCATTAATTCGAAGCCCCATCCCCATTGGGGCACGCAGAGGGCACTTTGGCCTCCACCCCGTTGCGGTGCACCCAAGGGGCCACAGCAGCGTTGACCCACAAACCCATTTTGGCGGTGCGGGCAGCTACTTGTGACGCTGCATAGGCTTGGCGTTGCCGAATGTCAATTTCGCATTGGTAGGCCTCGTAATACCAAGCCGCACCCGACGTCACTTGATTCAGGTTGACCTGGCTGCAATCGGACTTGAAGACAGTGCCCACCACCCGGTCGTAGAGGTCTCTTTGGGCATAAGTGACGGTGGCAACCTGACCCAAGACCATGGCGACCAAATGCGCGCGTGACGATGGGCCATAGGCTTGATCCAGCTCAGGGGCGTCGATGCTGGCCAACCGGATCGACTCACCGCCCACGGTGATCGTGTCGCCGTCGTGCACCGATGTGACCGTGCCAGTGATGCGATGCGTGCCAACGCTCACGCCGCAATGCGTATTGCCCGTTGCAGGCGCAAAACTCGCGCCGTCCCCTCCGCCGCATGCCGACAAAGCCATTGCAAAAGTGAATATCAAAGGCCTCAACATGGCAGCAGCTTATCCGAGTGAGTCCCGTGTGCAAAGCCAAAAATGGGAAGTGACCCCAAATCAATGCCTCAAAAATGAACCGGTGCGCCAACCACTGGGTTGGGACTGACAAAGTACCTACACTTTCGCCATGCAACACAATGACTTCACCCCTTGGTTTGTCTCACCCCAGAGCCAATGCAAACTTTCGGGCTTTGACACCGAGCCCCCCTCCAAAGGGCTACCCTCGGGCAGCGCATTAGAGGAGCAGTTGGTCGACTTGGGGGAAAAGCTCAACAAACTGCAAAGCACCCTGCACGCGGCCAAAACCCGGGGCTTGCTCGTCGTGTTTCAGGGCATGGACACCGCAGGCAAGGACGGCGTGATCCGCAGCGTTTTCAGCCACGTCAGCCCCTTGGGCGTGCGGGCCGAAGCCTTTGGTGTGCCCACCGAACTGGAAAGTCGGCATGACTTTTTGTGGCGCATCCATGCCAAAGCGCCAGCGCGGGGCGAAATGGTGATTTTCAACCGCAGCCACTACGAAGATGTGCTGGTCACCCGCGTGCGGGGCATGATTGACGAGGAAACCTGCCAACAACGGTACGACAACATCCTGCATTTCGAGTCTTTGCTGAACAAAGCGGGCATCAGCGTTTTGAAGTGCTATTTGCACATTTCCAAATCCGAGCAAAAGAAACGCCTGCAAGCAAGGCTGGACGACCCTCGCAAACATTGGAAGCTGCAGCCTTCGGATTTTGACGATCGTGCGCTGTGGCCCCAATTCACCCAAGCCTACGAAGCGGCCCTGAGCGCCACCAGCACGCCTGAATCCCCGTGGTACGTGGTGCCCGCCGACAGCAAACCGTACCGGGACAGTTTCGTGGCCGGACTGATCGTGCAAACCCTGGAAAACATGAAACTGAAGACCCCGAAACCCAGTTTTGACCTGTCCAAAGTCAAACTGACTTGAGTTCCCGTCTGCTCAATAGATCCGATGGGATCGCAAGACCGGGACATGCCCCGATGGCTTTCAGGACCCGCGATACGTCGAATAACTCCACGGACTGGCCAGCAGCGGCACATGGTAGTGCTGGTCTTCGTGGGCCACGCCAAAATCCAGGCTCACTTGGTTCAAAAAGTTGGGCTCGGGCAACTCCACGCCTTTGGCTTTGAAGTAGTCGCTCACATTGAAAACCAAGCGGTAAGTGCCTTTGCGCAGGCTGGCGTGGTCGTAGAGCATGCCGTCGGGGTTGCGCCCGTCATGGTTGAGTGTGAAGCTTTTGACCCAAGTGGCCTGATCGCCTTGCGTGGTGTACAGGGCCACCTGCATGCCCTCGGCGGGACAGCCGTGCATGGTGTCCAGAACGTGTGTACTCAATCCCATGGTGTTGCTCGCTTGTCTTGAAGAGGGGTCAAAAGGGTGGTTTTGGTCAGGCTTTGAAAAGCCCTACAAACCGGTCGACTGAAGTGTATACAATTTTGCTTTTGGTGACTATGATTTACGACACCGACACAAAAACACCGGGGTACACCCCCAAAGGGACCGCGAGACATGGAAACTTCCACCACGCACCACATCGTCGAATCGCTGACCCGCGCCATCGTGGAGCATCGGCTTTTGCCCGGTTCCAAACTGGCCGAGCAAAAGCTGGCCGACCACTTTGGTGTGTCGCGCACGCTGGTGCGACAGGCGCTGTTCCAGTTGTCGCAAAACCGCCTGATCAAGCTCGAACCGGCCCGCGGCGCGTTTGTGGCGGCGCCGTCGGTGCAAGAAGCCCAACAGGTCTTTGCCGTGCGCCGCATGCTCGAAGCCGAGATGACACGCGCCTTTGTTCAGCAAGTCACCCCTGCGCAAATCACTGCCCTCAGAGACCACATCAAGCAAGAGCGCGAAGCCGTGACCCAGGGCGACGTGACGGGCCGCACAGAACTGCTGGGCGACTTTCATGTGCGCATGGCCGAGCTCATGCACAACGATGTGCTGGCCCAGGTGCTGGGCGAGTTGATCTCGCGCTGCGCTCTGATCACGCTGATGTACCAATCGCGCAACGAGGCCGAGCACTCGACGGACGAGCACGTGGCCATCGTGACTGCGCTCGAAGCGCAAGACTCTGACTTGGCCGTGCGCCTGATGCACGAGCACCTGCTGCACGTCGAAGCCAGCCTGACCTTTGACCGCAAAGTGCCAACCCACGACATTTCTTTGGCCCTAGCCTGAATCTTTGAGCACCCACAAGAGCACCGCATGAGCACCTACGACTCCACCCTCCCCTACCCCCGCGACCTCAAAGGCTACGGCCGCCAGGTGCCGCACGCCCGATGGCCAGGTGGCGCCCGCGTGGCCGTGCAGTTTGTGCTGAACTACGAAGAAGGCGGCGAAAACTCGGTGCTGCACGGCGACGCAGGCTCCGAGCAATTTCTTTCTGAAATGTTCAACCCTCCGTCCTTCCCCGAGCGGCACATCAGCATGGAAGGCATTTACGAATACGGCTCACGGTCAGGTGTGTGGCGCATCCTGCGCGAGTTCGAAAAACGCGGCTTGCCGCTCACGGTTTTTGGCGTTGCCACCGCGCTGCAAAAGCACACCGAGTTGACTGCAGCGTTCAAGGAACTCGGTTACGACATCGCCTGCCACGGCCTCAAGTGGATCCATTACCAAAACATCGATGAAGCGACCGAGCGTGCCCACATGGCCGAAGCCATGGACATTTTGCAAAAGCTCACGGGCGAGCGGCCCCTGGGCTGGTACACCGGGCGCGACAGCCCCAATACGCGCCGCTTGGTGGCTGATTTTGGCGGCTTTGAGTACGACAGTGACTACTACGGCGACGACCAGCCGTTCTGGATGAAAGTGCGCAAAAGCGACGGCACCGACGCGCCGCAGCGCATCGTGCCCTACACCCTGGACTGCACCGACTTGCGCTTTGCGCTGCCCCAAGGCTATTCGCACGCCGACCCGTTTTTTCAGTACATGAAGGACACATTTGACGCGCTGTACGCAGAAGGTGACCCCAGTGGTGACAACGCCCCCAAGATGATGAGCATTGGCATGCACTGCCGCCTGCTCGGTCGCCCGGGGCGCATCACCGCGCTGCAGCGCTTTTTGGACCACATCCAGTCGCACGACAAGGTGTGGGTGGCCAGGCGCCTTGACATTGCGCGGCACTGGAAAGCCACACACCCCTACCAGGATTCAACATGCCCTTGACATTGGAACAACTCAACAAGGCATCGCACACCGATGCCGCGCAAATGCTCGACGGCCTCTACGAGCACTCGCCATGGATCGCCGAGCAAGCGCTCAATGAACGCCCCTTCACATCGCTGGCACACCTCAAGCATGCCATGTGCGAAGTGCTGGCGCACGCCGGGCGCGAAGCGCAACTGGACCTGATCCGCGCACACCCGGAGCTGGCGGGCAAGGCCATGGTCAGCAAGACCCTGACGGCCGAATCGACCAACGAACAGTCCAAGGCGGGCTTGACCGACTGCACGCCCGAAGAATTCGACAAGATCCAAGAGCTCAACGCCGACTACAACGCCAAATTTGGATGGCCCTTCATCCTGGCCGTGCGCGGCCCGCGTGGCTTGGGCTTGAGTAAAAAACAGATCATCGATGCCTTCGAGCGCCGCCTTTTCGGTCACCCCGTCATGGAGTTGCAAGAGTGTTTGCGCAACATCCACCGCATCGCCGAAATCCGCATGAACGACAAGTTTGACGTGGAGCCCACGCTCGGCCACCAGGTCTGGGATTGGCAAGAAAAGCTGGCGCAACACTCCGACCCTGGTTTTGCAGAAGCTGGCCAGCTGACGGTGACGTATCTCACCGACGCGCACCGCGCCTGCGCACAGCGAATCACGCAAAACATGCGCGACTGCGGTTTTGACGAGGTTTATACCGACGCGGTGGGCAACGTGGTGGGCCGCTACCACCCGGCCACCGCAGGCGGCAAATACCTGATGACGGGCAGCCATTACGACACGGTGCGCAACGGCGGCAAGTACGACGGGCGCTTGGGCATCTTTGTGCCCATGGCCTGCGTGCAGCAGCTGCACCAGCAAGGCCAACGCCTGTCCTTTGGCATCGAAGTCGTGGCTTTTGCCGAAGAAGAAGGCCAGCGCTACAAAGC
>CAJBLW010000376.1 GCA_903953985.1 uncultured Burkholderiales bacterium | reverse complement strand
ACCATCATTGGTGGCATGTTGCTGGGCATGTCGCGCAAGGCGGCGACCGACTTTTCTTTTTACCTGGCCATCCCCACGCTGATTGGGGCTGGGGCTTACAGCCTGTACAAAGACCGCGCCCTGCTCAGCATGTCCGATGCGCCGATGTTTGCGGTGGGTCTGTTGTTCTCGTTTTTGAGCGCTTGGGTGTGCGTGCGCTGGTTGCTCAAGTTCATCTCAACCAACAGCTTTGAGGTGTTTGCCTGGTACCGGATCGTGTTCGGTCTGGTGGTGCTGGGCACGAGCTATTTTGGGTTGGTGACCTGGGCGGCTTGATCGGGCTTTTTTGGGGAACCTTTTGGGGTGAACCTAGGCGACATGCTGCTTTATGGGCCGCGCCCAGAATGAAAGTTCTTTTTTTGTCGCATCCTGCGGATGCTTTTGTTCAAAGCCCCCTGCATGTCTGACACCCTCTCCGCCTCTTTTCGCCGTCTGGCGTGGTCCAACCTGCTGGCGCAGTCGGCCGAGCAGCTGAGCCTAGCGGCTGTGCCCATCGTGGCGGTGCTGCTGCTGCAGGCCGGACCCGGTGAAATTGGTTTGCTGGCCTCCATCCAATCGCTGCCGTTTTTGCTGCTCTCCATGCCGCTGGGCCTGCTGGCCGACCGCACTTCGCGCACGCGCTTGATGGCGCTGGCCGAGACGCTGCGGGCCTTGGCTTTGTTGTTGTTGCTGGCGCTGCTTGTCACCGGGCATGTGTCGATTGCGGCTTTGGCCATCATTGGTTTCATGGCGGCGGTGGGCACGGTGGCCTTCAGCGTGGCCGCACCGTCGCTGGTGCCCGCACTGGTGCAGGTGGATGGCCTGGCGCAAGCCAATGGGCGGTTGGAACTGGCGCGCAGCGCGGCCTTTGCCGCAGGCCCGGCTTTGGCCGGGGCCTTGATCGCTTGGACCGGGGCGTCGGCGGCCTTTGTGTTGTCGGGCATGTTGTCGGTGGCGGCGGTGTTGTGCCTGCGCGGCATCCGTGAGCCTGAACGCGCGCCCATGCCAGCGCGCCACCCTTTGCTGGAGTTGCAAGACGGGGCCAAGTGGGTGTGGCAGAGCGATTTGCTCAGGCCCATGATGTTTTGCTCCATCGCCTGGAACATTTCTTGGTTCATGCTGCAAGCGGCCTATGTGCCCTATGCCATCCACGACCTGGGGCTGGATGCGAGTGGCGTGGGCGTGACGCTGGCTTTGTATGGCTTGGGCATGATCTTGGGGGCATTGCTGGCGCCGCGTGTGGTGCGGGCGCTGCCCTTTGGGCAGGCGATTTTGCTGGGGCCTTATTTTTCGGTGCTGGCGGCGCTCACCATGGCGCTGACCTTGTATTGGCCGCATGGCTGGTTGGCGGCGCTGTCTTACTTTTTCTTTGGGGCGGGGCCGATCATCTGGACCATCACTTCGACCACGCTGCGCCAGACGGTGACGCCCCGCGCCATGATCGGGCGGGTCACGTCAATCAACATCGTGGTCAGCACAGGCGCACGGCCTTTTGGGGCGGCGCTGGGCGGTGTGGTGGGGGTGAGCTTTCCGGTGTCGGTGAGCTTGTGGTGTGTGGTGTTGGGCTTTGGCCTGCAGGCCATCATCATCAGCGCGTCGAAGGTACGCACACTCAAACGCTTGCCTGAACCTTTGCCCGATTGATTTTTAAAAAAACAGAGGAGACCACAGCATGCAACAAGCCGCATTTGAAGAATTATTGAAGCGGTTTTCGGCCGCTGCCGAAGCGGGTGATGGCGAGGCCTTTGCGCAGTGCTTCACGCCCGACGGCGTTTACCACGACTACATCTACGGCGACCACACGGGCCGCGCCGACATTGCCCACATGATGAGCGACCTGTTCCACCGCGATGCCGGGCCGGATTACCGCTGGGAGATGTT
>CAJBLW010000375.1 GCA_903953985.1 uncultured Burkholderiales bacterium | reverse complement strand
CCAGCATAGGGCCATTGGCGCTGTTGAAAAAATTCTTCATGATGCGGCTCCGGGTTGTGCCAACTGCGCCCTTTGTTGCTCAGCTTTTTGTTGCTCAGCCTTTTCTTGCTCGGCCCTTTGTTGCTCCCGCGCCTTTTGAAGGGCCGCAAGCACATCATCTTTGGGGCCAAAGGCTTGCGCCATACCGTCTCGCATAATCAGTATTTTTTGCACCTCCGACAAAATTTGTGTTCGGTGGGTGATCACTATCACGGTAGTGCCAAGCTTTTGAAGCTCGCGCAGCATGTTCACAAGTGCCGCCTCGCCCGCCTGATCAAGGCTAGAGTTGGGCTCGTCCAGCACCACCAAACTTGGTCCCCCATAAATAGCCCGGGCAATGCCAACGCGCTGCCTTTGGCCACCAGAAAGCGTCACACCCTCTGGCCCCAAGAAAGTCTTAAAACCCTCCGGCAGGTCGTTCACCACAGGGTCTAACCCCGCGATGCTGGCCGCAAGCTTGACCTGCTCCATGTCCACGTCACCAAAGCGCGCAATGTTGTCTGCCAGCGTGCCGTCAAAGAGTTCAACGCCCTGGGGCAGGTAGCCAAGGTGGGGCCCAAGCTCCTCCTTGGTCCAAGAATAAATGTCCGAGCCATCGAGCCGAATCTTGCCCGCCATGGTTGGCCACACGCCAATCAGGAGCCTCGCCAGGCTCGTCTTGCCTGAGGCTGAGGGGCCAATGATGGCCAAGCACTCGCCGGGCGAGAGGGCAAAGGACACGTTCTTCACGATCGGCACTTGGCTGCCGGGCGCACCTGCTGTGACGCCCTCCACCGACAAGTGCCCCTTGGGCGCGGGCAGCGGCATGCGCTGCTCTTGGGCAGGAAACTCTTCCAAGAAGTCTTCAAGTCGCGCAAACGAGTCACGTGCATTCACGACCATCTTCCATCCAAAGACCATCTGCATGATGGGGCCAGCCGCCATGCCGCCAAGGATGGAGGCAATGATCATCATCGAGCCCGACATCTGGCTGGCGCTGTTGGCGCTTGGGTTGAGCATGGCCTGAAGCGTGAGCCAGCAGCCTAGGCCCAGAAGTGCCGAGCCCTGCACCATCTGGGCTGTTTTGGAAAGAGCTGCCAAAGAGCCAGCCTTGTCAGACGCGTCTCCCTGTAAGCGCAAAAACTTTCTTTGCCTCAGCATCCATCTCTGGTGAACACCCTCGTTCATGCCCATCGACTCGACAACTTCGGCGTTGGCAATCACGCCACTTGCGTAGCTCACCGCTGAGCTTGCCGCCTTGCCAGATTCCACAAGGCCGGGTTGGGTCACTTTTTCTGTGATGGCCGCCAAAACGATTTGCACGCCTACTCCAAAAAGCGCCGACCAGCCCAATGTTGGGTTAATCAAAAAGATCAAAAACAAAAAGAATCCGGAAATGGGCGCCTGCATGAGCGTGGCGGCCACTGGCATCGACATGAACTCAACCAAGACCCGAAGGTCGTTGATGGGCATCTGGCCATAAGTTCCGGGTTTGATCTGGTTGGCCTTGAAAGTGGCATCAAACACACGCGCTGACAAGCGCCGGTCAAGCTCTCTTGCAGCGCTCAGCATCACCTCGCCCCTCACCCACTCAATCAGCTCCATGATCACCATCGCAAAGAACACGAACAGGGTGAGCATCAAGAGGGTGTAGCTGTTGCGGCTGTTGACCACCCGGTCATAGACTTCCTGCATGTAAAAGGTGGGGCTCAAAAGCAAAAGGCCGCCGATCAGGGCAAGGCCGGCTGTGCTTCGAAAGCGCGGCAAGAGCCTGATCATCTCAGCCATGAGCTCACCAGTTTCCTTGACGTCCTTGCTGCCATAGGGCGACTGGGCTGTTTTTTGTTTTTTGGTCATCT
>CAJBLW010000374.1 GCA_903953985.1 uncultured Burkholderiales bacterium | reverse complement strand
GGCACGCGGCACGGCGGTGATCATGATCATTTTGGGCGGAGCGCAGGTGGTATCGTGGTTTTTGGCTTACGAGCAAGCACCCCAGCGCATTGCCGAGTGGATGCTCGGCTCCATCGGCAGCCCCATCGTGTTCCTGTTGCTGGTCAACCTGCTGCTGCTGTTGGTGGGCACCTTCATGGAAAATGGCCCGTCTTTGGTGCTGCTGTGCCCGGTGCTGTACCCGGTGGCCGCCAAGTTCGGCATTGACCCTTACCATTTCTCAATGATCGTCGGCATCAATTTGCTGATCGGTTTGATCACGCCGCCGGTAGCGATCAGCCTGTCCATTGGCGCACTCATTGCAGGGGCGCGTTCGGATGAGGTCAATCGGGAAGTTTTGCCATTTCTGGCGGCCGCCATTGGGGTGGTGATGCTGATTACCTTTGTGCCTGCCGTGTCCTTGTGGTTGCCTGGGCTGATTGGTGGGCGCTGATCGGTATTCACTTTCCCGAATTTTCAAGGAGTACAAGACATGACTCGTCGTTTTGATGGCCGTGTGGCTGTGGTGTGCGGTGCCGGCTCTGTCGGACCTGGTTGGGGCAATGGCAAAGCGGCGGCGGTGCAATATGCGCGTGACGGGGCGACGATTGCGGCCATCGACATCGAGTTGGATGCTGCGCAGGCCACGGTGGACCTGATCGTCGCGGAAGGCGGCACAGCGGTGGCATGGCGCTGCGATGTGACCCAACGCGATCAGGTGAACGCGGTCATGGCCGAGATCGTGGCGCATTTCGGTCGCATTGATGTGCTGCACAACAACGTGGGCTTGCCGGCCATGGGCACCATGGAAACGCTCAATGAGGGGGAGTGGGACCACGCGATGGATGTGAACCTCAAGAGTGTTTTCCTCACCTGTCAGGCGGTCTTGCCTGTTATGGTGCGGCAGGGCAAGGGTGCGATTGTCAACATCTCATCGCTGGCCGCGATCCGTTACACCGGCTACCCCTATCCGGCCTATTACGCCAGCAAGGCGGCGGTGAACCACCTGACCGCGTCGATGGCACTCGAATACGCGCGCAAGGGTATTCGGGTCAACGCCATCATGCCCGGCATGATGGACACGCCCCACATTTACAAAGCCATTGCAGGCCAGTACGCCTCGCACGAAGAGATGGTGGAAAAGCGCAATGCGTTGTGCCCCACCGGCCGCATGGGCACGGGCTGGGACATTGCCATGGCAGCGGCTTTTTTGGCGTCTGACGAAGCCCAGTACATCACCGGCCAATGCCTGGCCGTGGACGGCGGGTTCTCGATCCGGGCGTAAGTGGGCTGGGGGCAAACCCAGGCGCCCGACGGATTGCCGTAACTTGCGCTTGATCGTTCAGCCCAAGCCCAAAGGCAAAGCCGTTTTGTAGCGCACCTGTTTGAGCGCAAAGCTCGAGCGGATTTTTTCAACACCCGGAATGGGTGAGAGCTGTTCCAAAATGAAGCGCTCCAGCGCTGCCATGTCGCGCACCGCCACGCGCAGTAAATAGTCGCTGTCGCCGGTCATCAAATAGCACTCCATCACTTCGTCGTGCCGCGCGATGTGCGCCTCAAAATCGGCCAAGGTGGCTTTGTTTTGGGTCTTGAGGCTGATCGAGATGAACACCGTCAGGCCCAGCCCCAACGCCGCCGCACTGGCCAGCGCCACATAGCGCTGAATGACGCCCTTGCTCTCCAAAGCCTTCACGCGTGCCAGGCAGGGTGAGGGCGACAGGCCGATGCGTTTGGCCAGCGTCACGTTGGACAGAGCGCCGTCGCGCTGCAACTCGTCCAGTATTTTTAAATCCACGTTGTCCAGAACCATGTGCTGAACCTTTCATATTTTCAGCATATTGTGCTTTAAATGCAGGTCTGAGGGGTGCAAATACGCAGCATATGCGCCGCCTCCTTCTGTAAAGTGAAGGGCATGAACGCACCTTTCGAACCATTGCTCCGCACCCTGATGAACACAGGCGACATCGACCCCGAAGAGACCGCCGAATGGCGCGATGCTTTGCTGTCGCTGATCGGCTCGCAAGGCCCAGATCGGGCCCGCCAGATTCTGGACGAGTTGGCCATCGTGGCGCGCCAGCAGCGCACCGGCTGGCAGCCCGAGCTGAACACGCCTTACATGAACACCATCGCCGTCGACGAGCAGCCGGTGTTTCCAGGCGACTTGGCCACCGAAGAGCGGCTGGTGGCCATCATGCGTTGGAACGCGCTGGCCATGGTGGTGCGCGCCAACCAGGCCTATGGCGAGCTGGGTGGGCACATCGCCAGTTACGCCAGCGTGGCCGATTTGTTCGAGACCGGGTTTCATCATTTCTTCCATGCGCGCACCGAGCAGCACCAGGGCGACTTGGTGTTCTTCCAGCCGCACAGCGCCCCCGGGGTGTATGCCCGCGCTTTTCTGGAAGGGCGCCTGAGCGAGGAGGACCTGATGCACTACCGCCAGGAAATCACCGCACCGGACAGCGGCGCTCGCGGCCTGTCGAGCTACCCGCACCCTTGGCTGATGCCCGACTTTTGGCAGTTCCCCACCGGCTCGATGGGCTTGGGGCCGATCAGCTCGATTTACCACGCCCGCTTCATGCGTTACCTGACACACCGCCAGCTGCAAGACTGCAGCGCCCGCAAGGTGTGGGGCGTGTTTGGCGACGGCGAGATGGACGAGCCCGAAAGCATGAGCGCCCTGACCTTGGCCGCGCGAGAAAAACTCGACAACCTGGTGTGGGTGGTGAACTGCAATTTGCAGCGCCTGGACGGCCCGGTGCGGGGCAATGGCCGCATCATCGACGAACTGGAAAAGCTGTTTGCCGGTGCGGGCTGGAACGTCATCAAGCTGGTCTGGGGCAGCGACTGGGACGGCCTGCTGGCACGCGACACCTCGGGCGCTTTGCTGCGGGCCTTTGCCAATACGGTGGACGGCCAAATGCAGACCTTTGCCGCCAAGGACGGGCGCTACAACCGCGACAACTTCTTTGGCCAGAACGAAGAGTTGGCGCGGCTGGCGCAGGGCATGACCGACGAGCAGATTGACCGACTCAAGCGCGGCGGGCACGACATCGTGAAAATCCACGCGGCGTATGCGGCGGCGGCCGCGCACCGTGGCCAGCCCACGGTGATCTTGGCGCACACCAAAAAAGGCTTTGGCATGGGCAGCGCGGGCCAAGGCAAGATGACCACGCACAGCCAAAAGAAGTTCGACGAGCAAGACCTGATCGACTACCGCAACCGCTTTGACTTGCCGCTGAGCGACGAGCAAGTCAAGGGCTTGGCCTTTTACAAACCCGCCGACGACAGCGCCGAGATGCGTTACCTGCGCGAGCACCGCGCCCAATTGGGCGGCAGCTTGCCCAAGCGCGAGACGACTTGCGACCGCTTGCCCGTCCCTGCCCTCAGCAGCTACGGGCAGTTTGCGCTGCAGGCCGACGGCAAAGAGATGAGCACCACCATGGCCTTTGTGCGCATGCTGGGCGGCTTGCTCAAAGACAGCACCTTGGGCCCGCGCATCGTGCCCATCGTGGCCGACGAGGCGCGCACTTTTGGCATGGCCAACCTGTTCAAACAGGTGGGCATTTACAGCAGCGTGGGCCAGCGCTACGCGCCCGAAGACATTGGCTCGGTGCTGAGCTACCGCGAAGCCACCGACGGCCAGATTCTGGAAGAAGGCATCAGCGAAGCGGGCGCGATCGCCAGCTGGACAGCAGCGGCCACCAGCTACAGCGTGCACGGCCTGGCCATGCTGCCCTTTTATATTTATTACTCGATGTTCGGCTTCCAGCGCGTGGGCGACGCCATCTGGGCGGCGGCCGATCAGCGGGCACGCGGCTTTTTGCTGGGGGCCACATCGGGGCGCACCACCTTGGGCGGCGAGGGCCTGCAACACCAAGACGGCAGCAGCCATTTGGTGGCGGCCACCATCCCCAACTGCAAGGCCTACGACCCGGCGTTTGCGGGCGAGCTGGCGGTGATTCTGGACGCGGGCATGCGTGAGATGGTCGAGCAGCAGGCCGACGTGTTTTATTACGTGACCCTGATGAACGAGAACTACGCCCAGCCCGACTTGCCTGCGGGCGTGGAGGCCGATGTGCTGCGCGGGGGCTACCGATTTGGCATGTACGGCCCCAGTGATGCGGCCCAGCGCGTGACCTTGCTCGGCTCGGGTGCGATCTTGACCGAAGTGGTCAAAGCTGCGCAGCAATTGGCGGAGCAAGGCGTGGCGGTGGAGGTGCTGAGCGTCACCAGCTGGAGCGAGCTGGCGCGCGATGGCATGGCGCAAGCTGAGGGCTTAGGTCACTTGGCGCAACTTCTTGCTAGCACCCAAGGCCCCGTGATCGCCGCCACCGACTACGTGCGTGCCGTGCCCGAGAGCGTGCGCGCCTTCGTGCCCGAAGGCCGCCTCTACAACACGCTGGGCACCGATGGCTTTGGCCGCAGCGACACGCGGGCTGCGCTGCGCCGCTTTTTTGCGGTGGACGCCGACAGCATTGCGCAGGCGGCGATAAGGGCTTTGGGGCGCTGAACTTGCGACACGCCTGGCGGGCGTGTCGCGCAGTTGCCCAGCGAAATGGCGCACGCCTGCCCATAATCCGCATTCTCTAAACCTTTGGAGTGCCCCCATGCTCGACCCGCAAGCCCAAGCCCTGATGACCCTGCTGAGCGAAAAGGGCATTCCGCCGGTTTACACACAAACGCCGGTCGAAGCCCGCGCTTCTTACCGGGCGCGGCGCACGTTCACCCAGCCCGATGCGCCCGAGGTGGGGCGGGTGCAAGACCTGCAGTTCCACCATTCGGGCGTGGACATTGCTGTGCGGGTGTACCACCCGATTGCGGCCACCCAGGCCATGCCCGCCTTGGTGTACCTGCATGGCGGGGGTTGGACCATTGGCGATCTGGACACGCACGATGTGCTGTGCCGATCGCTGTGCCAGCAAGCCGGTGGCGTGGTGGTCGCGGTGGATTACCGAATGGGGCCGGAGCACAAGTTTCCGGCGGCCTACGAAGATGCGGTGGCGGCCTGGCAGTGGGTCGCTTCGCAAGCGCAGGCCTTGGGCATTGACCCGACACGCATCGCCATCGGCGGCGACAGCGCAGGGGGCAACTTGGCCGCTGCGGCCTGTCTGGGTTTGCGCGACCTGGACCTCAAGCCGGTCATGCAGTTGTTGATTTACCCCAGTACCCTGATGGCCCCCGACACGGCCTCGTACCAAGCCAACGGGCAAGGCTACATGCTCACGCGCGAATCCATGGCCTGGTATTCGGGCAACTACCTGCGCGGCCCGGAAGACGCCCAAGACTGGCGCGCTTCGCCGCAATTGGCCACAAGCCATACCCACTTGCCGCCAGCCTTCGTGTTAACGGCAGGGTTTGATCCTTTGCGCGATGAGGGTTTGATGTATGCCGATGCCCTGAGCCGGGCGGGTGTTTCATCGCAATACATTTGCTTTGAACGGCAGATCCATGGCTTCATCACCATGGGGCGGGTGCTGCAAGAGGCCAACACGGCGGTGGCCATGTGCGCCCACGCGCTGCGCACGGCTTGGAAGCAGGGCTAATCAGGCCTGATCAGCCCTGCACCACGGCCAGATAGGCCTGGCGTGTTTCGGGGCTAACGGCGTCCAGCGCTTGCTCGTAGCGGGTTTGGTGCTGGGTCACCATGCGGGCCGAGGCGATGGTCTTGGAGCGGCAAAACCAGTGGCAGCTGTGCTGCATCAAAAACATCTCGCCCATCATGCGAAACGAGCGCTCTTTGGTGGACAGGCCTTGCAGGTTGTGCACCGCCCGTTGAATGCCTTGGGCGTGTACTTCCAGCATGCGGCGCATGTCAAACGTGGCTTTGGGCGAAAGTTGGTCGATGTAGGGCAGTGCCAGTTTGAAGCCACGCGCCACGGGCGCCGGCAATTTGGCAAACTCGCGCGCCAGGTTTTGGAACTCATGGGCCATCTGTTGCTCGGCTTGTTCTTGCAGTTGCATGATCTGTTGCTGCCGCGCCAAGTCAGACTCGCCCAGCGCCCGCATGTAGGCGCCAGTGAGTTGGGCCATGTTTTTTTCGATCTGAAAAGGGCGCAATTGCTCGGCCAGCAAAGCGGTGCGTTTGCGTTGGCCCTGGAGGTTGAGCCAGTGGAAGCCCATGGCCAAAATGAAGAGCAGGCTGATGAATTCCATACATACAAGGTGAGGGGGCCGGATTGGCCGAACCGTCAAGTGTAGTGAGCCCGGCGCAGAGGCCCTCAAAAACCTTGCCACGCCCATGGCACCCCCATGGGCGTGACGCCTCAATGAACCTGTCCGACACAGCCCCCGATTTGGAGTAAAGACTCTAAAGTTGGGGTTTTCCCTTGCCACGGCCACCCCATGCTGTTCAAATTGCTGCATTGCAACAAAACTTCCCAAAGGAAAAAACCATGAACTTCAATGCTGAACAATTCACCGCTACCCAACAAGCCAACCTGAACGCAGCCTCTGGCCTGTCGCAATCGGCTTTCGCCAGTTTTGAGCGCCTGGTCGAGCTGAACATGGCCGCTGGCAAAGCCGCTGTGGGCGAGTCTTTCGCCAACATGCAAGCCCTGATGGCCGCCAAGTCGCCTCAAGACCTGATGGCTGTGCAAGCCGCTTTGGTGCAGCCTGCCTTCGAAAAGTCGGTCTCTTACGGCCGTCACCTATCTGACATCGCCAACAGCACCGGTGCCCAGTTGAGCAAGGCCGTCGAAAGCAAAATGGCCGAGTCCGAGCAAGCCGTCAAAAGCTTGGTCGAAAACAGCCTGAAGAACGCCCCCGCCGGTTCTGACGCCGCCGTGGCCGTGCTCAAGACCGCTTTCGAAGCCAGCCAAACCGCTGCCGAGACCCTGAAAAAAGTGGCCAAGCAAGCCGCTGACAGCGCCGAAGCCAGCGTGAAGGCCGCTACCGCCCAAGCCGAAGCTTCGGTCAAGGCCGCCATGAGCAAGTCCAAAGCCAAGGCTTGATTTCCCGGCTTTCAGAGGCTCTGGCCTCTGATACAAAAAAGGCGTCCGACAGGACGCCTTTTTCTTTGTCTGAACGAACCCCGCTCAGATCAACGCGCTGTAAGCCCCGCCGTCGAGTTGCAGGTTTTGCCCGGTCATGAAACCGGAGGTGGCCGCGCACAAAAAGGCGCAGGCCGCACCGAACTCTTTCGGGTCGCCCAAGCGGTTGGCGGGCAAGGTGGCTGCGATGCGGGCGCGGGCCTCGTCGCGGGTGATGCCCGACTCTTTCATCATGCGCTGGGCCATGAACTCTTGCCGGGGCGTGTCAAAGCGCTCGGGCAGCAGGTTGTTGATGGTCACGTTGTCGACGATGGCCTCGCGTGCTAAAGCTTTGGACAGTGCCGTCAGCCCCGCCCGTGCGGCGGTCGACAAACCCATGGCCGCATGCGGCGTCTTGACCATGGCCGAGGTGATGTTGACGATGCGGCCAAAGCGCCGGGCGCGCATGCCGGGCAGGGTGCCGCGCATCAGCAGCGCGGCCGACAGCAGGTTGCTTTCGAGTGCGCCCATCCAGGCCGCGTGGTCCCAGTCGGCCAGTTGGCCCGGGGGCGGCCCGGCGTTGTTGTTGACCAGAATGTCGGGCTCGGGGCAAACGGCCAGCAAGGCGCTGCGGCCCGCCTCGGTGTTCAGGTCGGCCTGCACCGGTGTGATGCGGGCGCCTGTGGCTTGTTGGAGTTGCTGCGCCGCTTGCGCCAGCTTGTCGGCGTTGCGGCCATTGATGAAGACCTCGCAGCCTTCTTGCGCCAAAGCCAGCGCACACGCATAGCCCAGGCCCTGCGATGAAGCGCAGACGATGGCTTTTTTACCCTTGAGGCCTAAATCCATGGCGGTGTCCTTGAGGATCAGTGAGGCAAGTCGGCAAAATTTTTGCCTTCGCGCACCAGCTTTTGCAACAGCGGCGCAGGCTGCCACCAAAAACCATATTCGGCGTGCAGCCGCTCGATATCGGCCAGCACACGGGGCAGCCCGATCCGGTCGGCCAGAAACATCGGCCCACCCTGGTGCGCCGGAAAGCCATAACCCGTCAGGTAGGTGATGTCGATGTCGCCGGGCCGCAAGGCGATGCCTTGTTCCAGCAGTTTCGCGCCTTCGTTGATCATTCCGTACAGGCAGCGTTTGATGATGTCGTCCTCGGTCATTTCGCGGCGCGGCAGGCCCATGCGGGCCGATTCTTCGGCGATGAACTGTTCGACCTCGGGGTCACGGTGGGGCGTGCGGTCACCGGCTTCGTAGCGGTACCAGCCCTTGCCGCTTTTTTGGCCCAGGCGGCCCAGATCGCACAGCTTCATGATCAAGTCGTTCCATCGGCGGTCGGTGGGGCGGGTGGCCATTTGCGCCTTGCGAGTTTGGTAACCCACATCGTTGCCGGCCATGTCGTGCACCGCAAAAATGCCCATGGCATAGCCGAATTTTTTGAGTGCTGCATCCACCTCGTGCGGCAGCGCGCCGTCTTCCACCAGAAAGTGCGCTTCTCGGGTGTAGTTGCGAAACAGCGCATTGCCAATGAAGCCGGGGTAAATGCGTGCCAGCACCGCGATCTTGCCCATGCGCCGACCCAGGTCCATCAGGGTAGCGATCACATCGGTCGCAGACTGTGCTCCGCGCACGACTTCAAGCAAGCGCATCACATGGGCGGGGCTGAAGAAGTGCGCGCCCACCACGTCTTGCGGGCGGCCGGTCACGGCGGCGATCTGGTCGACATCCAGGCCCGAGGTGTTGGTGGCCAAAATCGCACCGGGTTTGCACAGCGCATCGAGCTGGCGAAAGATGTCTTGTTTGAGCCCCATGTCTTCAAACACGGCTTCGATCACCATGTCGGCGTCTTTCACATCGGCCATCTGCAGCGAGCCGGTGATCAGCGCCACGCGCTGGTCCATTTCAGCCTGTGGCAGCTTGCCGCGCTTGACGGTGGTGGCGTAGTTGTCGTTGACGCGTTGCAGACCGCGCTCCAGGCCCTGACCGTTGGCGTCGATCAGGGTGACCGGGATGCCGATGTTGGCCAGCGACATGGCGATGCCGCCACCCATGGTGCCTGCGCCGATGACCGCCACGCGCCTGACTGGGCGCAGTGGCGTGCCCGCCGGGATGTCGGGGATGTGGGCCGCCTCGGCGGCTGCGGTTTTGGCATGGGCCAGCGCACGGGCGCGGTCGTCATCGCTGACGCTGAAAAAATCAAATTCATTCATGGGGCGTATGGGGTTTCAGGGTGGGGGTTCAGGCCTGGTTGTCCTGGATTTTTTTGGCTTTGCCTTCTACAAACTCACGCAGGCGGGCTTCGGCCTCGGGGGGGCGTGCGCGGGCCGAGTTCAGTTGCTCAACGAACAGGCCATCGTTGTGCGTCATGTCGTGGATGCGCGGCAGCACGTTGACGATCATCCAGTTGGTTTCCACGCTGTTTTTGGCGATGCGGTGGGCCAGTTCTTTGGCTTTGGCCAGGGCTTCGCCCGCCGGGGTCACATAGCGGATGACTTTTTCCTGCAAGCCTTCGGCGGCGCTCAGCAGGCGCCCGGTCAGCATCATGTCCATCATCACCGTGGTGCCCACCACGCGCTGAATGCGGACCGTGCCGCCACCGCCCACAAAAATGCCGCGCTGGCCTTCAGGCAGGCCAAACAGGGCAGACTCGTCGCCTACACGCACATGGGCCGCGGTGGCCAGCTCCAGCCCGCCGCCTACGACCGCGCCGTGCAAGGCCGCCACAAAAGGAATCGGGCCGCGTTCGATCAGATCAAAAACTTCGTGCCAGTTGTGGCGCTTGCGCTTGCGTGGCGGCTTGATTTGCCCGGTAGCGCGGGCCAGCGCTTCTGCCAGGTCCAGCCCGGCGCAAAAGTTGGTGCCGTGGCCAAACAGCACGGCCACATCGGCTTCTTCGTGCGCTCGCAGCACAGCGGCGCGCAATTCGTCGATCAAGGGATCGTTGATGCTGTTGCGCTTGTCCGGCCGGTTCAGGCCGATCAGGGCCACGTTGCCGTCCAGTTCGTAGGTGATCAGGGTGTCGCTCATCGGGTCGTCCAGAGGTTCAGGTCAATAAATCAAATCACAGGTCCAGCACCAGCCGGGCGCTTTTGGCCCCTGAGCAGCAGACCATCATGCGGTCGTTGGCCGCTTTTTCGGCTTCGGTCAGCACCATGTCGCGGTGGTCGGGCGTGCCTTCCAGCACCCTGACCTCGCAGGTGCCGCAAATGCCTTGTTGACAAGAAAAAGTCGGCTCCGCCCCAATGGCCAGCAGGCCTTCCAGCAGGGTCTGACCGGGGCTGATTTGCAAGGTGCGCTGGCTGCGCGCCAGCGTCACGGTGTAGCCGGATTCGGTGGCCGCCGCTTCTTGGGCGGCAAAGTATTCGCGGTGCACACGCGCAGGCGGCAAGCTGAAGGTGGCTTGCTCATAAGCGGCAAGCAGGGGCTGCGGGCCGCAGGCATACACGTGCGCGCCTACAGGCAGGGCCGAGATCACCGCGTTCAGGTCCAGCATTTGGCCGCCGGGTTCTTGGTCAAAGTTGAGCTGCACATCGGCACCAGGCTGGCCCTGGTAAGCCGCCAGCAGGTCCAAAAAGCCCGCATGCTGGCGGGTGCGTGCGGCGTAATGCAACCGCCAGGGCGTACCCAGCGCCTGAGAGCGGGCGATCATGCTCAGCAAGGGCGTGATGCCGATGCCGCCTGCAATGAACACATTGAACGGGGACGATTCGTCCATCTCAAACAAATTGCGCGGCTTGCTGATGGTCAGCACCGAGCCGGTGCGCAGCTGCTCATGCATGTGGCGCGAGCCACCCCGGCTTTGGGCGTCTAAATTCACGCCGAGGCAGTACCGGCGGCTTTCGCGCGGATCGTTCAGCAGCGAATAGCTGCGCAGCAGCCCGCCGGGCAGGTGCACATCGATGTGGGCTCCGGCGGTGAAGGCGGGCAGCTCGGTGGCTGGTTCGAGCGGCACCAGCTCGAAGCCCAGAACTTTTTGGGCTTCATAGGTGGTGGCCCGAACGCGGACCTGCAGGGTGGAAGAGACAGTCGCAGAGCTCATGGAAAGGGGGTTAAAGGTCGATCACGCTGATCGGCTGGATCGCCACGCCGGTGGCCTCTGCGTGGGCGTGCTGCACCCACTCGGGTTGACCGGCGTGAAAGATGAAATGGTTCAAAAGCCGGGCCCATTTGGGGTGGCGCTGGTAGTCGGCCAAGGTCAGGCCGTGTTGGAAGAAGTCACGCGAGTCGCTGGGCAAAAACACGCGCTGGTTTCTGGCAGGATCGCGCTGCACGCCTTTGGGGTCACGCCCGGCTTGCACATCGTCGATGTCTTCCATCAGGCGGCGGCGCAGCACGGCAATGCCCCGGTCACTGGCCCCCAGGTTTTCTTGTGTGCGGTCGGCGATGCGGCCCTGCCCGACCCAGGCCACGATGTCCTGGTTGATCACATGGCTGGTGATCCAGCGGCCAGTGTCGTCCTTGATCGGGCTGGTCCAGGTCGGGATGCTGCTTTGCACGTAGGGCTCGCGTTCGCGCGGCACGCGGATGAACGACCAGGTCACGCTCAGGGTGTTCTCGTCGTCCACCGGCACGCGCCACTCAAAGTGGTCGCCCAGAAAAAAGCCGTTGGGCCACAGGCACACGCGGCCAATCGTCCACATCGGGTGCTGCTCGTTGGTGTCTTCAGAGATGCGTTTGTAGACAAAGCCGTGCTCGAATTCTTCAAACGCCAGTTGCAGGTGTTTGGGCGCATAGCCCCCCGTGTGGCCCCGCAGCCGTCGGCTCCAGTTGGCGTGCATCCATTCAAAGTGCACCGGGTCAATGGAGTTTTCTTGCGTCTGCAGCCAGTTGCAGGGGATGTCGGAAAACACCGCTTGCACAAAACCGTGGGGCCAGTGAAAGGGTTCCCAGTCGGGCAACTCGGGCGCGGGCAAGGGGCCCATGTAGGCCCAGAGCAAGCCGGCCAGCGGCTTGACCGCGTAGGCCTTGATCTGGATCTTGCATTTTTGACGGGCCTGAGGATCGATCTGATCCTCGTAGGGCCGTGCCACGCATTGCCCTTGTGCGTTGTATTGCCAGCCGTGGTAGTGGCAGCGGATGCCGTCTGCTTCAACAAAGCCATAGCTCAGGTCGGCGCGGCGGTGTGCGCACTGGCGGTCCACCAGCCCGTAACCACCGCTCAGGTCTTTGTAGAGCACCAGGTCTTCACCCATCAGCCGCACCGCCTTGACCGGGTTGCGGTCGAGTTCGTCGATGCCCGCAATCGGGTGCCAGTGGCGGCGCAGCACCTCGCCCATGGGCGTGCCGGGACCGACCTGGGTCAGTTGCTGGTTTTTTTCGGCGCTGAGCATGGACTTGGGCCTGCGGTCATTCGGCCTTGAAGCCTGAGGCCTTGATGATGGGCTCCCAGTGCGTCAGTTCGGCGCGCTGCAGGGCATCCATTTGGGTGCCGTTGCGGAACACCGGGTTGACCATGAGGCGCTGGCTCAGCACGTCCTTGACTTCGGGCATCTGCAGCACTTGGGCGATGGCTTTTTCCATGCGTTGCACCTCGGCGGCCGGTGTGCCGGTCTTGGCCCACATGCCGGTCCAACCTTCACCCGAGGTCACGTCGATGCCCTGTTCGGCAAAGGTGGGGATGTCGGGCATCAGGGGTGAGCGCTCTTTGGTGAAGACACCGATCACCTTGATCTTGCCCGCGCGGTGCTGCGCCATCATGCCGTCGAGCAGGCTGATGGCCGAGGGCACATGACCGCCCACCAGATCGGTCACCATGGGGGGTGAACCCTTGTAGGGGGTCACCGGTAAATCGATGTTGGTTGCCTTGGCCAGTTGCAGGCCCAGGAAATGGTTTTGTCCGCCGGTGCCCGGGGTGCCAAAGCTGGCTTTACCCGGGTTTTTCCTGGCCCATTCCACAAACTCGCGGACGTTGTTGACCCCCAGAGTGGCCGGTACGCCCATGCCCAAGGGGTAAGACGCGAAGCTGGCCACGGGCACAAAGTCTCTGAGGCTGTTCCATTTGATCTGGTCCTTGAAGACCAGCATCTGGAAGGTGGGCGTGGCGTTGGGCGCGACCATGAAGGTCAGGCCGTCGGCCGGTGCGCCCAGCACCAGATCGGCCGCGATGCGCCCGCCCACGCCCGGCTTGTTGTCCACGATGACCGGCTGACCCAGCACGCCGGGCAGCTTGTCGGCCACGGCGCGGGTGATGGCGTCGGTGGCACCACCGGGCGGAAAACCCACCACCAAACGGATCGGTTTGGGCTGGGCCTGGGTGGCCATCGGTAGGGTCAGCGCAGCAGCGCTGGCCAGCACGAGCAGTCGGCGGGAAAGTTTCATGGGTGTCTCCAAAATGATGGGGATCAATGCCCCGGCCTCTGACGGGCTCTGCGGGTCTGGGGTGGCGTCAGTCGGCCAGCGTGCGCCAATCGGTGCCTGCGGGCAGCACGCCACCCACCGACTGTATGGCCGGGTAGTTCAGCTGGGGGTGGTGCGCCAGTGTGGGTGCCTTGCCTTCCATGAACTCTTTGGCCGCCTTGATCAGCAACTGCCGCACGCGGATCACGGCTCCGTCGGCCGAGCACAGTTGCTCGTCGGTGCGGTCATAGGTGGGGCCTTGGCTCAGGAACATCGCAAAGTCTTCGGTGCCCAGGTGCTGCGGAAAGCCGGTCTTGTGGCCACGCTTCATGATGTCGCGGTTCTGCCCCCAGTTGTCTTTGGCTTCGCCAGGCGGCAGGGGCGGGAAGTTCCACACATCGGGCGAAGCCGACATGACAGTCATGCCCAGTTCGCGGTTGGGGTTGTAGTGCACAAACCAGGCGCGGTGGTGGGTGTCGTCCACCGGGGTGGAGAAAAACACCGTGGTCGGACCGTTCGCATCGGGCGGGCAGATGATGCCAAACCAGGGCATCACGAAGTTGTTGACCCGGGCATAGACCTTGGCGTCGGGCAAGCTGCGCAAAGCAGCGTAGCGGTAGCCGTAAGGGCGGTCTTCAAATTCGAGTTTGGGGGCCAGCGCCTTGGTCATCAGCATGCGCTCGTTGCCGCCGCCCGACGTGAGTTGGGTAGTCGATTCGTGCAGCACGCCCACATGCGATGAATCCATCGAGGCTTCCACGCCTTGCACCCAGTTGGTGGGCACTTCCACGCTGGTCACTGAGCGCTGGTTGACGGGCAAATCGACAAACGGCAATTCGGGGAACGGTGGCGGTGTGTCGCCTGTGCCCAACCAGACCCAAACGATGCCGCCCCGGTCCACGGTGGTGTAGCGGTTGATGCGCACATGTTTGCAAAACTGGGCCTGATCGCCTGTGTGGTTGGGCGCTTCAATCACCTCGCCTTTGACGTTGAACTTCCAGCCGTGGTAAAGGCAGCGGATGCCGTTGTCTTCGTTTCGGCCCAAAGCCAGTGAGGCTTTGCGGTGTGGGCATTGTTCATCAATGACGCCGGCTGTGCCGTCCGTCACCCGAAAAGCGATGAAGTTCTGACCCAGCAAACGGATGCGTACGGGAGCGCCATCGGCTTCCAGTTTGATGGAGGGCACTGCCGGCAGCCAGTAATGCTGGCGAATCATTTCGCCCATCGGGGCGCCATGTTCAATGCGGGTCAACAGTTCGTTGTCTTCTTTGCTCAGTGCCATGGTGTGTTCCTCGAATTCAGTCGGCTCAGCACTGTTCGTCGGTGCGGAAGGCGCGGGTGTAGACGCGGCGGCAGTTGCATTCGAAGATGTTTTTCTTTTGCTCGTCGGTCAGCCAGCCGATGCCCTCGATCACGGGTTTCATGTCGTCGTAGTCACGGCCCGTGAGCGGGTCGCGGGCGCTGCCTGTGCCGGGCTTTTCGGTGCCAAACATCACGTTGTCGGTGCCCGCCACCTTCAGCAGCAGGTCCATCGCTTCTTCGCTGTAGTTGCAAGTGTCGAAGTACAGTTTCTTGAGCTGTTCGTCGAAGGTTTCCTTCTCGCCCTTGCGCACGTTCCATGAACGGAAACGGCCCATTTGGTAAGGAATCGCGCCACCGCCGTGGGCCACCACGATCTTCAGATCGGGGAAAGTGTCCAAGGTCTTGGCACTCAGCAGGGAGACGACGGAGATGGTCTCTTCGTTGAGGAACTTGAGCGTGTAAGACTCGCGCTCGCTGCAGCTGCTGGCCGAGTGGATCAGGCCGGGCACATCGAGTTCGACCATGGCGCGGTACAGCGGGTGCCAGTAGGCGTCGCCCATGCCAGGAGGATCACCCAGGCCTTCGGTCGGATCGGGGTTGATCAGGCAGCCGACAAAACCCAGCTCGTTGACGCAGCGGCGCAGCTCGGGAATGGCGCGCTGCTCCAGCGGTTCGTCCATGAATTGCGGCAGACCGGCCACGCCACGGAAGCGGTCGGGCGCGATCTTGACGAATTCGGCGATCAGGCCGTTGCAGTGCTGCGACCACAGCTCGGTCACCTTGCCGGGCTTGACCGAGTGCATCTGCAGGTAAGGCCGCGGCGAGATGAACTGGATGTCGGTGCCGACCGCATCCATGATCTTGAGCTGGTCGTCGACCACTTTGCGGATCGAGGCTTCGGGGATCTTGGGCAGGGTGTAGGGGTTGGCGCGGCCGCCCACCAGTTCCGCCATGAAGCGGAAGCTCTCGGGTGGCATGTGGATGTGAGCGTGGGAGTCAATGATCATGGTGGGGGTCTTTCAATAGGTTCAAAAAAAGTGGCAAGGCTTCAGGCCGGGTTGAGGCCGAAGTCAGGCAGTGGTCACAAAGGCGGTCACTTCAATTTGCAGCGCCATGCCGTGTTGCAGTGCGTGCTGCACGATGTGCCGGGCCGGGCGGTCTTGAGGATCTGGAAAGCGCGCCAGCCATTCGGTGTTGATGGCATCGCGCACGGCGTTGTCGTGCACCGTGATGTGCAGCTTGGCCACATGGGCCAGCGTTGCACCGCCTGCGGCCAGCAAGGCGTCCATGTTGGCAAAGGCCATGCGCACTTGCTCGGCTGCATCGGCGGGTAGCGCACCGGTAGCCGGGTCTTTGCCCGAGATGCCCGATGAGCAGATCAAGGGGCCGACGCGGGCACCCAAAGGAATGGGGGCGTTGTGCCCGGCGCCGGAGACATCCAGGGAGCGTTTAGAGAGGGTCATGGTGAGGTTTCGTTCAGGTGCGTGGTGCAGGCAGCGTGTCAGTGCTCAGTGGTGTCGCTTTCAAAGAAGCTCATGGGCATGCGTGCCAAGAACTCAGAAAAACCGCTGGAGCCTGATGGCACATGCAACAACATGGCCTGCGCAGCCAGCGCTTCATCGCCCTCCTGAATGGCCCGCGCCACTTGCTGGTGCTCTTTGAGTGATTTGCTGATTTGAGTCTTGGTCTGAAAGTCGCGGATACGGTAGCGCTGAATCTGACGCCGAGCGTTGCGGATCAATTCGGACAGATATGGGTTGCGGCTGCCCGCATAAATGGTTTCGTGGAAATAGGTGTTGGCCATGGCGTATTCGGCATGGCCGCCCTGCACGGCCGCGTCCTGGCAGCGCTCAATGGCTTTGTCGAGTTCCTTGCGCAGCACATCGTCCACACGGCGGGCCGCCAGCTTGGCACACAGGGCTTCAAGTTCGCCCACCGATTCCATGATGGCGCGCACCTGGCTGATGGACAGTCGCGCCACATTCACACCCTGGCGCGGCGCAATGCGGACCAACTCGCGGGCAGCCAGTTGTTGCAGGGCTTCGCGCACCGGTGTGCGCGAAACATTGAAGCGTGTGGCCAAGGCGCGTTCGTCCAGCGCTGCGCCTGGAGGCAGGTTGCCGCTTTCGATTTCTTCTTGCAGTACGTTGCGAATTTCGTTGGCGCGGCCACCCCGGGGGCGGTTGTCATCGCTGCTCAGGGCGCTGTCGACGGGCGCGTCATCGCCGGATGTCTGAATGTCGTTCGTGTTCATGTGTGAAATTATGCAACAGATCGTTTGTGGCATGCAATAAATAATTGCATGGTGTGTTTGCCGTGATGATTCTAAGTCGGTTTTTAGCCGATTCATGGTCATGCTATCCCCATTTCTATTGGAGAATTGCTGTTTATTTGTCGTTTTTACAAAAGTGAAAAGAGGGTGCTCTGGAGTATTTTGATGGGTTCAATCCTCATAAGTGTAAACCCTTGAAATCTCATAAATGGGTATCTGGTGTATTGAAAACCACTTGTTTGCATGCCAGAATAGCCCTCAGATGAAACCAGTGATGTGCTTGGCCCATCGGTTTCGCCCTGATTTGCCAGAAGGTTTTTCTCTCATGACCGCTTCGTTTCCTTTGTCTGCTGCCGCTGTGACCGGTTTGCAGGATGTGCAACACATCATCCGGCCGCGTTCTATCGTGATCGTGGGCGCTTCGGCCGATCCGCGTTCATTTGGCGGTTTTGTGCAAGGCAACCTGGAGCGCTTTGCTTACAGCGGGGTTTTGCACTTGGTCAGCCGCAGCAGCGATGAAATCAACGGACGCCCCTGTGTCAAAACCGTGGACGAGCTGCCCGAAGGCATCGATTTGGCGGTGCTGGCCATCCCCGAATCGGGCGTGCTCGATACGGTGAAGGCTTTGGCGGCGAGGCGTTGCAAGGCGGCGGTTTTGTTTGCCTCGGGTTATGCCGAGGCGGGCGAAGAAGGTCAGCGCAAACAGGCCGAGCTGGCGCGTGTGGCGCAAGCGTCGGGCATTTTGCTGGTCGGCCCCAATTGCATGGGTTTCACCAATTTGGCGGCCGGCATTCCGGTGACGTTTGAGCCGCTGGCCCCCCGCGCCCCTGAGACACGGCCCGGCGTGGGTGTGGTGGCCCAAAGCGGTTTCATGGCGGCCAACCTGCGCGATGCGTATCTGGGTCGGGGCGTGCCGGTGACCACGGTGTTTTCGACAGGCAACGAGGTGTCGGTGTGTGTCGAAGACGTGCTGGCGGCGCTGATCGCAGACCCGCAAACCCGCGTGATCACCGTTTATGTGGAGCAAATTCGCCGCCCGACCGTCTTTTTGCAGTTGGCAGCGCAAGCCCGCGCCGCAGGCAAGCCACTGGTGCTGTTGATGCCCGGGCGCAGTGCCCGCGCCCGTGAAGCCGCGCAGTCGCACACCGGTGCGCTGGCCGGTGACCATGCCACCGCCACCGCGCTGTTGCAGCGAGAAGCCGTGGTGGTGGTCTCATCGTTGGACGAATTGCTGGACACCACCACCGTGCTGCTGCGCTACCCGCAGCCGCCCGCAGGGGGCACGGCTTTCATGACCGGGTCGGGCGCGATGAAAAACATCGCGCTGGACTTTGCAGATGACCTGGGTCTGGACCTGCCCGAGCTGACCCCCGCCACGGTGGAGCAGCTCACCGCCATGTTGCCCGCCTATGCCGTGGCTGAAAACCCGCTGGACTACACCACCATCGGCATCCGCCAGCCCGGCCTGATTGGTGAGCTGGTGCTGACCATGCTGGCCGATGAGCGCATTGGCAGCATCGTGCTGGCCATTCCGGTGGGCCCCACGATGGCCCAGCGCGACAAGGCCGATCACATCATCCCGACCATCGGCCGGGCCAGCAAGCCCACTGTGCTGGTACTGACCGGCGACAGCAGCCCGGTGGAGCCGTTTTTCCTGGACGCGATCGAGGCCAGCGGCGTGCCGCTGTTCCGCTCGGCCGACCGCGCTTTGCGGGCCTTGCGCCGTGTCGCGCAATATGGCGAAGCCTTGCAACGTGCCGCTCGCGCCCAGTCCAACGCCATCGAGGCTGTTCCCCTGCCCGGTGCCGTGCCGCCCAATGGCATCTTTGCCGAATACCAGGGCAAAGCCTGGCTGGCCCGTGCCGGCCTGACGGTGCCGCAGGGGGCGCTGGCCAGCACCGCCGATGACGCTGTGGCTGTGGCACGCCGCATCGGTTTTCCGGTCGTGCTCAAAGCGCAAGCCAGCGAATTGCCGCACAAGAGCGATGTGGGCGGGGTGCTGGTAGGCCTGGCCGATGAAGCCGCGTTGCGCACAGGCTGGGACCAGCTGTTTGCCAGCGTGAAACACCACCGCCCCGAGCTGGTTTTGGATGGTGCGCTGGTCGAAGCCATGGGTCCGCGTGGACTGGAGCTGGTGGTGGGCGCCAAACGCGACGCCGACTGGGGCCCGGTGGTGCTGGTGGGCCTGGGTGGCATCTGGATCGAAGCGCTCAAGGATGTGCGCCTGATCCCGGCCGACATGGCCGAGGAAGACATCGTGGTCGAACTGGGCCGTCTCAAAGCGGCGGTGGTGCTGCAAGGCATACGCGGTGCGGCGGCTGTTGATGTGCGGGCGATTGCCCGCGTGGTGGCGCAAGTGGGTGCACAAATGCGCGCCAACCCCAACATCACCGAAATCGACATCAACCCGCTGGTGGCTTACCCGCTGGGCTCGGCTGTGCCGGTGCTGGCGCTGGATGCCTTGGTGGTGGCCCAAGTTGCGGCCCAGCCTGTCCATCCGGTGAAGTGAGGCGAACCATGCAACTGCAATTCACTCCCGAGCGTGATGCTTTCCGCCTCGAAGTGCGCGCCTTCGTCAAGGCCCACCTGCCTGCAGACATCCGCCGCAAGGTGGCGATGGGCCTGCGCCTGGAGCACGTCGACTACGTGACCTGGTTTCGCATTTTGCAAGCGCGTGGTTGGCTCACGCCCGGCTGGCCCGTGGCACATGGTGGCCCGGGGTGGGACCATGTGCAGCGCTACATCTTCGACGAAGAAACCCTGCTGGGCGGCGCACCGCGCATCATCGCCAGCGGCATCCAGATGCTGGCCCCGGTGTTGCTGGCCTTTGGAACCGAAGCGCAAAAGCAGCAATACCTGCCTGGCATTCTGAACAGCAACACCTGGTGGGCGCAGGGCTTTTCCGAGCCGGGCGCTGGCTCCGATCTGGCGGCTGTGCGCACCACCGCTGTGCTGGAGCCCGATGGCCGTCACTTTGTGGTCAACGGCCACAAGGTCTGGACCTCTTATGCGCACTGGTGCTCAATGATGTTTGCGTTGGTCAAGACCGACCCG
>CAJBLW010000373.1 GCA_903953985.1 uncultured Burkholderiales bacterium | reverse complement strand
GAGCCGGTGCATTCCACGATCACGTCCACGGCCGGGTGACGTACCAGGCTTTGCCAATCGTCGCCCACATGGGTGGTGCCGTGTTTCACGGCATCGTCCAGGCTGGTGGCCGTGAGGCGCTCAGCTTCCCAGCCCACGCGGGCCAGGTTGGTGCGGGCGTTGTCGGGTGACAGGTCGGCAATGCCCACCAAATGCACACCAGGCGTTCGCGGAATCTGCGCCAAATACATAGAGCCGAATTTGCCCGCGCCAATCAGGCCGATGCGGATGGGGCGGTTTTCGGCGGCGCGTTGCAGGAGTTTGGCGTGCAGGTTCATGCGGCTTCTTTCAAGACATCGAGCGAGGTTTTCAAGGCGCTTTCGGGCATGCCGCCCTTCCAGGGCAAGTCCACCGGATAGCTGTTGACCAGGCAGTCGTCGGGCAGGCAGCTGATGGGCGTGAAGTCACGGTGGGCGATGTATTCGGGGCGCTTGTGGCGGCGGATATGGTTGGACACGGCGCACAGACTCAAATAGACACTCACCCGGTTCCAGGGAGAGAGGTTGCTGGTGGAGGCGTGCACCAAGCAGCTGTGGAACAAAATCATCGAGCCGGCTGGTCCGGTGGGGCTGACGATGCCGCCGTCCTTGTCACCCGCTCGCTGCACCAGTTGGCGGATCAGGTCGTTGTCCACCGTCCACAGTGGGTAGCTGGTGGTGGATAAATCGTGTTTTGCCTCCACCACGCCTTTCTTGTGGCTGCCGGGGATGAACATGAGTGGGCCGTTGAAGGCGTTCACATCGTCCAAAAAAATCGCCACGTTCATGGCGCGCTCGGTGGGCATCAGGTCGTCGTTGAGCCAGGTGCCGTAGTCCTGGTGCCACTGCCACACGTCGCCTTCAAAAGCCATCTTGCCGTTGATCTTGAACTGGTGCATGTAAAGCTCTTCACCAAACAGCTCTTGCACGGGCCCGATCATTCGGGGGTGGCGCGCCAGCTTGGCAAAGGGTTCGCTGTACATGTGCGCTGCAAAGTTGGTGCGCACCGCATCGCTGCCTTTTTCGCGCACGTTGTAGGCCTCGCGGCGGCTGTACAACTCGGGCACGGCATCGTTCAGGTTTTTTGTTTCTTCGGGCGTGAACAGGCCGGGGAAAAACAAATAACCGTCTCGGTCAAATTTTGCCAGTTGTTCGGGGGTGAGTTTCATGGGGGTGCTCCTGTTTTGAGGTGTTGAATTTGCTCGGAAAGTCGTGCCGTGAGCTGCACGCTGGCCTTGTTGGCGTGTTCTTGCACCAGGCGCACGGCCAAATCGGTGTCGTTTGTTGAAATCGCATGCGCAATGGCTTCGTGGTCGTCCCACACGTTTTGGCGCTGTTGAGATGACTGCAGCACCGCGCCCATGACGCGCTTGAGGTGGTGCCAATGCAGGTCAATGCTTTGCGCGATGAGTGGGTTGCCAGAGGCTTGATAAATGGCTCGGTGAAAGGCCAAGTCGGCCTGGATCATGGCCTGCACATCGTGGCTTTTTTCGGCCAGGCGGCCTTGGCGCATCACATCCGCATCCAGCCGAGCACCGCGCTCGGCCGCCAGCCGCACGGCCAGCGCATCCAGGCTGCAACGGACTTGGTAGACCTGGGCAATCCAACCGACATCGAGTTGCGTGACACGGACACCCCGACCCGGCGCATCCTCCACAAATCCATCTTTTTTCAACAAGCGCAGGGCCTGTAATACCGGCTGACGGGACACCGCCAGTCGTTGGGCAAGGTCTTCCTGAGTCAGTCGCTCACCCGGCGGCAAGGTCCCTTCACTGATGGCGTCAAGCAAACGGCAGTACACCTGATCAACCAGGTCCGGGGCCGCAGTGAGGTGAAGGAGGGAAGAAGTCATGTCTGTATACAGAATACGAATAGACCCCGAAACGCAGAATTGGTGTTTACCCGAAGGTCACAGAACAAGTTGCGGCCATGGTTTTGAAGCACTACCAGCGCGTGCGTTTAGACCCAATGGGATAATGAGTACCTATGACAATCACCATCAAAAATACCGACGATATCGCAGCCATGCGCGTGGCAGGCCGCTTGGCCTCGGAAGTTCTGGACTTTATTACCCCTTTTGTAAAGCCAGGCGTCACCACCAACGAACTCGATAAGCTCTGCCACGACTACATGGTTGACGTTCAAGGATGCATTCCGGCCCCGCTGAATTACGCCCCTGGCGGCTACAAGCCTTATCCCAAGTCGATTTGTACCTCCATCAACCATCAAGTCTGCCACGGCATCCCCAACGACAAGCCGCTCAAAAAAGGGGATTCTGTCAACATCGACATCACGACCATCAAGGATGGTTGGCACGGCGACACCAGCCGCATGTTCCAAGTGGGTGAGGCCTCGATTGCGTCCAAACGATTGGCCCAACTGACCTATGAAGCCATGTGGAAAGGCATTGAGCAGGTCAAACCTGGCGCGCACTTGGGCGACATTGGACACGCGATCCAGAAGTTTGCTGAAGGCCATGGCTTTTCGGTGGTGCGCGAATTTTGTGGCCACGGCATTGGCCGCATTTTCCACGAAGAACCGCAAGTGCTGCATTACGGCAAGCCCGGCACCTTGGTGCAATTGGTCCCCGGCATGGTGTTCACCATAGAGCCCATGATCAACGCCGGCAAGCGCGACATCAAGGAAATGGGCGACGGCTGGACCATCGT
>CAJBLW010000372.1 GCA_903953985.1 uncultured Burkholderiales bacterium | reverse complement strand
GTGGGCATTCCGTGGCAGCGTATTTTGGCCAAGCGTGGCTGGTCTGCGCCGCACTGGCCAATCGAATGGGGTGGCTGCGGCTGGACGCCCCGGCAGCACGACATTTTTGCCAGCGAGATGGCGGCGGCCGACGCCCCCAAGGTCTCTCCTCTGGGCCTGGTGATGGCCGCGCCTGTGCTGGTGGCGTTTGGCACACAGGCCCAAAAAGAGCGCTGGCTACCCGACTTGCGCAACGGTGTAAGTTACTGGTGTCAGGGTTACAGCGAGCCGGGCTCGGGCTCCGACCTGGCATCTTTGCAATGCCGGGCCCGCCGCGAGGGCAACGAGTGGGTGATCAATGGCTCCAAAATCTGGACCACCCACGCCCACCGTGCCACACACATGTTTTGCTTGGTGCGCACCGACAGCAGCGGCAAACCGCAACAAGGCATCAGCTTCTTGATGTTCGAGCTGAACAACCCAGGCATCCAGATCCGTCCGATCATCAGCATCTCGGGCGACCACGAGTTCAACCAGGTCTTTTTTGACGAGGCCCGCGTGCCCGCTGAAGCGCTGATCGGCGAAGAAAACCAGGGCTGGACGATAGCCAAATTTTTGCTGGAACACGAGCGGGGTGGCTCGTCTGCGCCGTTCTTACGGGGCCGGCTGGCGCGGTTGAAAGAGTCCCTGAAAGATGCGTTTGCCGCATCAGGACCGTCTGACCCTGAGTATGAAGACATCGCCTTGACCTTGGCCAATGCGCAGTGCCGTATCGACGCCTTGCACGCTTGGGAACAACTGGTGCTGACGGCGCGCATCGGCGGCGGCGCGCAACCTGGCTGGATGCCGGCTGCGCCGTCCATGGGCAAGGTGCTGGCGACCGAACTCAAGCAGCACCTGACCGAGTTGGGGCTGGACATTGCAGGTCCCTATGGCGCCAGCAGCCTGACCATCGAGGAGGCATCTGCCCACGCTTTGTCTGTGCCCGAAGAGTCGGTTTTCGCCATCCGTGCTTATTTGAACGACCGCGCCGCCTCGATTTATGGCGGCACCAACGAGGTTCAGCGCAACCTGATCGCCCGCCACCTTCTGGGGTCTGAGGTGCTGGAGCCTGTGGTGCCCACCGACGAAACGCAGGCCATGCTGCTGGCCAGTCTGCAAGGCTGGTTGCAAGACAAGCTGCCCTTCGATAAACGCGCACAGATGATTGCCACACCTGAGGCGATTGCGCCGCTGTGGCTCGGCTTGAGCCGTGAGCTAGGCCTTTTGGGCGCGGCTCTGCCTGAACACTTAGGGGGCATGGGCGGCGGTTTGCCTGAGCAAATGCTGATCTGCCAGGCCCTGGGGGCAGCTTTGGTGGCTGAGCCTTACAGCAGCTCCGCCGTGCTGGGCGCAACCTTGTTGCAAGCACTGGGCGACCCTGCGGCCGATGCTTTGCTGGAAGGCTTGGCCGAGGGCCAAGTGCGCTTGGCAGTGGCGGCGCTGGAGCCCGCAGGACGCACCGAACTGAGCCGGGTGCAGACCCGCTTGCACAACTCGAACGGCCAGTTTCACATCAGCGGGCGCAAAGCCCTGGTGCGCGGCGCAACCGGGGCCACGCATTGGTTGGTCAGCGCGCGAGACGAAGTGGGCCAGCTTCGCCTCTGCCTGATCGATCCCGCAGCCAGCGGTGTTCAGCGGCGCGATGTTCGCCTGATCGACGGCGCCTGGGCGGCTGAGCTGGCCTTTGACCAAACGCCCGTGAAGGCTCTTCTTGGTCAGGGCGACGCAATGCCAGCGCTCATGCAAGCTTTGGACATAACCACTTTGGCCGCAGGCGCCGAAGCGGTGGGCGTGATGCAGGCCCTGATGCGCGACACACTGAATTACACCAGCCAGCGCAAACAGTTTGGTCAGCCCTTGGCTGCCTTTCAGGCCCTGCAACACCGCATGGCCGACATGTACATGGCTCTGGTGCAGGCCGCTGCGGCTGTGGGCGCTTGTGCTGATCTGGCGAGCGACACCCCCGAGCGCCGCGCCGAGCGGGTGTCATCGGTCCATGTGACCGTGCTGCGTGCGGCGCGCTTGGTGGGGCAGGGCGCGGTGCAGTTGCACGGCGGCATGGGCATGACCGATGAGCTGGCCGTCGGCCATGGTTTCAAGCGCCTGACGGTGATTGAGCAGCAGTTTGGTGGCGTGGCGCAGCATTTGCGACGGGTGGCGCGTTTGTCCCAAACCTGAGCCTCTGGGTGCTCACCCACGCATCAACTTCTGAATCAAATCAGCCGCCCCTGAGGCCTCGTATTTGCGCATGAGCTTGACGCGGTAAATCTCCACGGTGCGGTGGCTGATGCCCAGAGCTTTGCCGATCTCTTTGCTGGTCAGGCCGTCCATCAGGTGCGCGGCGACCTCGCGTTCGCGGGCGGTGAGTTCAGCCTTCACGGGCTTGCGCGCCGAGAGGTCTTCAAAGGTCCAGATGCCTGCTTCGTGCGGGGCGTCGCGGTTGAGAGCGCGGCCCGTCACATGGCACCAAAAAGTTTCGCCTTTGAAGCGGCCGTCGACCCTTTTCATGATGCGGTCGTCGGCATACACGCCTTTGGCGTTCAGGATGGGCGCGATGCGCTGGCCGGTGCGCTCGTATTCGTCGGCGCTGGGGTAGAGCAGCTGAAAGCTTTGGCCGATCAGTTGTTCGCGGCTCACACCAAACATCTCGCACACGTGCTGGTTGCAGTCGACCATGGCGCGGTTGCGCGAGAGCACCAGGCCGATAGGGGCCAGGTCAAAGGCGAGGCGGTAATCGATGTCTGAGTTCATGCACTTGATGGCCTGCAGCTAGGGGAAGCACTCTACGAAAAACTACGTAGTTGAATAAGTAGTATCGTAATGCTTTCATTCATCCTTTATGGGAGACCGGTGTGAACAAGATTTACCCATCCGCAGCCGAGGCCCTCAAGGGCATCGTGGCTGACGGTCAATTGTTTGGCGTGGGCGGTTTCGGCCTGTGCGGCATTCCCGAGGCACTGATCGCTGCGCTGCGTGACAGCGGTGTGCAGAACCTGACCGCGATTTCCAACAACGCGGGCGTGGACGATTTTGGTTTGGGCATCTTGCTGCAGACCCGCCAAATCAAGAAGATGATTTCTTCATATGTGGGCGAAAACAAAGAGTTTGAACGCCAGTACCTGGCGGGCGAGCTGGCTTTGGAGTTCACCCCACAAGGCACGCTGGCTGAGAAGCTGCGTGCGGGCGGTGCGGGCATCCCGGCTTTCTTCACCAAGACCGGTGTGGGCACCCTGGTGGCCGAGGGCAAAGAGCTGCGCGAGTTTGACGGCGAGACCTACGTGATGGAACGCGCCTTGGTGCCCGACGTGTCGCTGGTCAAGGCGCACCGCGCCGACAAGTCCGGCAACCTGCAGTTCCGCTACACCTCGCGCAACTTCAACCCTGCAGTGGCCATGGCGGGCAAGATCTGTGTGGTCGAGGTCGAAGAGATTGTGGAAACCGGCGAGATGCACCCCGACAGCGTGCACTTGCCCGGCATTTATGTGCACCGCATCGTGTTGAACGCGACACCGGAAAAGCGCATCGAAAAACGCACGATCACTGAAAAGGCGGGAGTCTGATATGAGCTGGAGTCAAGACCAAATGGCCGCCCGTGCGGCCCACGAACTGGAAGACGGTTTCTATGTGAACCTGGGCATCGGCATCCCGACGCTGGTGGCCAACTTTGTGCCAGCCGACAAAGAAGTCTGGCTGCAAAGCGAAAACGGCATGCTGGGCATTGGCCCTTTCCCGATCGAAGACGAAGTCGATGCCGACCTGATCAACGCGGGCAAACAGACCGTAACGACCATCAAAGGCTCGTCGATTTTTGGCAGCGATCTGTCGTTTGCCATGATCCGAGGCGGCAAGATCAACTTGTCGATCCTGGGCGCGATGCAGGTGAGCGAAAAGGGCGATCTGGCCAACTGGATGATTCCCGGCAAGAT
>CAJBLW010000371.1 GCA_903953985.1 uncultured Burkholderiales bacterium | reverse complement strand
TTATACCGATAAAAACGTTCGTTTCTATTCCTACACTGCCAATAAAGCATTCCGTTAATCAATTCATTTTTTGAAAATGCAAAAGGGTCCTTAAGGGCCCTTTTTCATAAGCGCTTCGATGCAATAACTAGCTTCACCCACGCAAAAACCACCGATAAACCGGATTATCCGTCTCTTCCGCATACGGATAACCCAGCGTTTTGAGGAACTTGTCAAAGGCTTTGTCGTCTTTGGCGGGCACCTGCAGGCCGACCAGAATGCGGCCATAGTCGGCACCTTGGTTGCGGTAATGGAAAAGGCTGATGTTCCATCCCGGGCGCATCAGGCTCAAGAATTTGAGCAGTGCGCCGGGGCGTTCTGGGAACTCAAAGCGCAGCAGGCGTTCGTCTTGTGACAGGGCCGAGTGCCCGCCCACCATGTGGCGGATGTGTTCTTTGGCCAACTCGTCGTGCGTCAGGTCGATGGCCGTGAACTGGTGTTTGTTGAACTTGGCGGTGATCTTGCTGCTCTCGCCTTTGCCGTTCGTGCTCAAGCCTAAAAACACATGGGCTTTGTCCGAGTCGCTCATGCGGTAGTTGAACTCGGTCACGTTGCGCGGGCCGCCGGACAGGCTTCCGATCAGCTCCAAAAAGCGCTTGAAGCTGCCGCGCTCTTCGGGGATGGTCACAGCAAACAGGGCTTCTTTTTCTTCGCCCACATCGGCCCGCTCGGCCACAAAGCGCAGGCGGTCAAAGTTCATGTTGGCGCCGCACAAAATGGCCGCAAAGGTCTGCCCCTTGCATCTGTGCGCTGCCACATATTGCTTGATGGCCGCCACCGCCAGCGCTCCTGCGGGCTCCACGATGGAGCGGGTGTCCACAAAAACGTCCTTGATGGCCGCGCAGACCGCGTCGGTGTCCACCGTCATGTAAGCGTCCACCAAGTTGCTGGCCACGCGGAAGGTTTCTTCGCCGACCAGCTTCACGGCGGTGCCATCTGAAAACAAACCCACATCGGCCAGAGTCACGCGCTGTTTGGCGGCCACCGACTGGATCATGGCATCCGAGTCGTTCATCTGAACGCCAATCACCTTGACGCCTGGGCGCACCGCCTTGATGTAGTTGGCCACGCCGCTGATGAGGCCGCCGCCGCCAATGGCCACAAACACCGCATCCAACGGGCCTTGGTGTTGGCGAAGCATTTCCATGGCAATCGTGCCCTGACCCGCGATCACGTCCGGGTCGTCAAAGGGGTGCACAAAGGTCAGGCCCTGCTTTTTCTGAAGCGCTACCGAGTGGTTGTAGGCGTCTGAATAGCTGTCGCCAAACAAGACCACCTCGCCCCCAAAGCCTTTGACCGCGTCGATCTTGACCTGCGGCGTGGTGGTGGGCATGACGATCACGGCGCGCGTGCCCAGTTTGCTGGCGCTCAGCGCCACGCCTTGCGCGTGGTTGCCCGCCGAAGCGCAGATCACGCCTTTTTTGAGTTGCTCGGGCGTCAGGTGCGCCATCTTGTTGTAAGCCCCGCGCAGCTTGAAGCTGTGCACCGGTTGCTGGTCTTCGCGCTTGAGGAGCACCTGGTTATGCAAGCGCCGTGACAGGTTAGGGGCAAGTTCGAGCGCCGACTCGGTGGCCACGTCGTACACGCGGG
>CAJBLW010000370.1 GCA_903953985.1 uncultured Burkholderiales bacterium | reverse complement strand
GTGGCCGCTGCAATGGCGTCGATGCGCGCGCCGGTGAGGCCCTTGTCGGCGAACTCGTGCGTGGCCACAGCCAGGATCTCGGCCATGGTGCGGGCGGGGTCGTTGGTGCGACTGGTTTCTTTGGTCGAATCGGCTTCATTGCCTTGGCCAACAGATTCCGAGAGGCCCGGCCCCTTGGCTTGGACAAGCGTTGCTGAGGCGCGCTGACTCGTCGGATGCAGTTCTGAATGAGCTTGAGCTTTCATATTCGCAAATGTACCAGCGGGTCCATTAATGAAGCAAAAGTGGGGCCTGATGCTCCCTCATGCCAACACCCCACCCTGACCTCAATCGTCCATGGCCGCATCCTCAGGCACGGCGTTGTCAATTTTTTCCATGTTGTCCAGCAACTTCAAAAAGTAATGCAGGGTGTGGGCCATGTCGCCCATAGAAAAATCCTGTAGCGCCTGCTCGTAATAAGCCTTGATCTTGGGCTTCGCCAGGTCCAGCCAAACATGCCGACCTGAGTCGGTCATGACCACCAAGCGCGAGCGTCTGTCACGTCCGTCGGTGCTGATGGCGATGTGGCCGTCACGCGTCATGCGGGTGATCAGACCGGAAAGATTTTGGCGGCTGACCATCAGATAGCGCGCCAGTTCGCCCACCCCCATGCCTTGTGCCGCCTCGGGTCGCGACAAGGCCCCCAGCACCGCCCACTGCTGCGTGGTCAGTCCCTCGTCCTGCACCGCTCTGCTGCCTGTTTTGTGCAACATATTGGCGCATTGATACAACTTGAAAAAAATACGGTTGGCCAGTTCCATTCGGGCATCACTTAATTTATTCATAGGGAAAACCATAGGATATTAAACATGGAAAAGCATTGAGTGGGGATATCGGAAACCCCATAATGAGACAACATATTGACATATAAAACCAAATCCATTTATTCACTCCATTCTATTTTCAGGAGAACCTCATGAAAGACCTCAAAGGCAAAACAGCAATTGTGACCGGTGGCGGCGGTGGCATAGGCGGGGCCGTCAGCCGCCGTTTTGCACAGGAGGGTGCCCAAGTCGCCGTTTTCGACATGAACATGCAATCAGCTCAAAAAGTCGCTGAAGGAATCATGGCTGCCGGTGGCGTTGCCATGGCTTTTCAGTGCGATATCACCGACCGTGAGCAGGTCGACGCTGCGATTGCTGCCGCTGAAAGCCTGCTCGGCCCCATCGACATTCTGGTCAACAACGCCGGTTGGGACATCTTCAAACCCTTCACCAAGACCGTGCCTGCTGAGTGGGACAAGCTGATCGCCATCAACCTCACAGGCGCATTGCACATGCACCATGCCGTACTGCCTGGCATGGTGGCGCGAGGCGGTGGCCGCGTTGTCAACATCGCCTCTGACGCAGCCCGTGGCGGTTCGTCTGGCGAAGCGGTTTACGCCGCTTGCAAGGGCGGTCTGGTCGCCCTGTCCAAAACCTTGGCACGCGAGCACGCCCGCCACAGCATCACCGTCAACGTGGTCTGCCCTGGCCCAACTGACACCGCTTTGCTGGCGGGCTTTGCCGAAGGCGCAGCCAACCCAGAAAAGCTGATGGACGCCTTCAAAAAAGCCATTCCACTGGGCCGAATTGGCCAGCCCGACGATTTGGCCGGTGCCATCGTCTTCCTGAGTAGCGGCGACGCCTCCTTCATCACAGGCCAGGTCATCAGCGTGTCTGGTGGCTTGACCATGCACGGCTGATCGGCCACCCCGCACTATTTTTTTGGAGAACTCCATGCAATTCGAAGACATCCTGTACGAAAACCGCAACGGCGTGGCCTGGATCACGATCAACCGCCCCGAGAAGATGAATGCTTTTCGCGGCACCACCTGCGACGAACTCATCAAAGCCTTGAACAAGGCGGGATACGACCGCGACATCGGCTGCATCGTTTTGGCCGGTGCCGGTGACCGTGCTTTCTGCACAGGCGGCGACCAGTCGGCTCACGATGGCAACTACGACGGCCGTGGCACCATTGGTTTGCCCATGGAGGAACTCCACACCGCCATCCG
>CAJBLW010000369.1 GCA_903953985.1 uncultured Burkholderiales bacterium | reverse complement strand
CTGGTGGCCCGCATGCCCGAAGGCCAAACTCCGGTGGCCGACGAATCCGAGCAATTTGAGCCTGTCTGGGTGCGTCCACAAGACGCGCTGGAGCGCCATGCAGCAGGTCAATTCTTCATCATCTTCCCGACCATCCGTACGCTGGAGCGTCTCAAAGCCTTTGCCACGGTCGACGCGGTGTTGCAAGCCTGCGCCTTGAACGACGAACCGCTTTGGACCAGCTGCCCCCGCGCGGGCTGGCTGGCGGGCAACGAAGCGCGCTACATGGAACACGAAGCCCCGTTTGGCGAGTTGGCCCTGGTCACGCCCGACGGGCAAATCCACCACCACCTGGACTGGCAGACCGACCAGCCGGTACCCCTGCTCAAAAACGTGCAGCGCCTCACGGCCCCCAACCCCGGCATGATGACCGGCCCCGGCACCAACAGCTATTTGGTGGGCGACCCGAACACCGGCTACATCGCCATCGACCCCGGCCCGGCCGACATCGACCATCTGCAGCGGATGTGGCGTGCGGCAGGAGGACACATCAAGGCCATTGTTTGCACCCACTCTCACCCAGACCATTCGCCGGGTGCTGCCCCGTTGCAGGCACTGTGCGCGAACAAGCCAACCATCCTGGGCCTGTCTTCACGCCCCACCTCTCGCGCCAACAGCCGCTTTACACCGGACCGGGAGCTGATCGATAGCGAGAAACTGGTGCTGCAAGGCCAGGGCTTGGATGGCGAAATCACCCACACCCTGCGTGTGGTGCACACCCCGGGCCATGCGGCCAACCATCTGTGCCTGGTGCTGGAAGAAGACGGCCTGCTGTTTTCGGGTGACCATGTGCTCAACGGCAGCACCACCGTGATCGACCCGCCCGACGGCCACATGGGCGATTATTTGGACTCGCTGGACAAGTTGGCTGCGGCGTGCGATAGCGGTGGCATTGAGTTCATCCTGCCTGCGCACGGCCATGTGCTGGGCTTTGCCCGCCAGGCCATCACGCATCTGAAGGCGCACCGCCTCAAGCGCGAGGCCAAAATAGCCGCCGCCATGCAGGCCCTGCCCCAAGGCAGCCTGCAAGAGTGGGTAGAAAAAGCCTACGAAGATGTGCCATCACGCCTGTGGCCAGTGGCCGCACGCTCACTGCAAGCGCATGTGGACCACATCCGCGAACAAACCCTGTCTTGATTCGCCTTAAGCATTTTTGAAAGCATGGATGATTTCCTCTGAAGAAGGCATCCGCCTGGCCAAACGCGTAGCCGCCGAGCAAAACTGCTCGCGCCGCGAAGCCGAAGCCCTGATCGTGGCCGGCGGCGTGCAAGTCGCGGGCAAAGTGGTGACCGACCCAGCCCGGCGGGTACGGCCCGAGCAGACCGTTCAGGTCAACCGTTTGGTCTCCATGGCCGCCCTCGCCCCCATGACCTTGGCGTTGTTTAAGCCCGCCCACCGCGTGGCCAACTTGGCCTGGCTGCAAGACACCGTGGGCCTCAAAGCGACCCAGCCAGGTCTTTGGGGCCCCGAGCGCTTGGCCAAGATGCAAATGCCCTTGCCGCTGGCCAAACCCGCCAGCGGTTTGTGCATTTTTTCAGACGACGTCGCCGTGCTGCGCCATCTGGAAGACCGCCGCAGCCCCATGGAACAAGAGTGGATGGCCACCCTCGGTGGCGAAGTACCAGAGGGCACCATCAAGGCCTTGAACGGCCCCGGCATGCGCACCAGCATCAACCGCCAAACCGACACCCTGACCGTGCTGCGCATCGCTGGCAAGGACATCGACGGGCTCGAACTGGGCCGCTGGCTGGACGAACAATGCCCTTTGCAAGACCTGCGCCGACAGCGCGTGGGCAGCATGAGCTTGGCCCCCTTGGAGCTCGGGCAATGGCGGCAACTGCAAAGCCATGAGCGCTTTTAATCTGTTTTTAATTTAAAAAGAAGCTAAAAAATCCGGATTTACCCTTGAATAATCCCGGTTTATCTCCAATTAGAAATACAGTCTGAGAAAATGACAACTCAGTCAAAGCTGCGCACAATGCAGTCTTGACCCTACAGGTTGGCCCGCATTGGCAGGCCACCAACACGCAGAAAGGAGCCCACCATGCGTTTGAGCACTAAAAGCCGATTTGCAGTCACCGCCATGATCGAT
>CAJBLW010000368.1 GCA_903953985.1 uncultured Burkholderiales bacterium | reverse complement strand
GTCACGGATCTTTTGCAAAATGACCTGCTTGGCGGCCATCGCACCAATTCGACCAATCGGCACTGACTCAATCGACTCTTCGATGTACTCATCGACTTCAATGTCCGGTATCTGTTCTTTGGCTTCAAATAACAGAATTTCTTGCTCGGGCAATTGCAAACCTGCCTCATCGGGCACCACGTGCCAACGGCGAAAACTCTCGTAATTGCCGTTGTCGCGGTCCACCGCCACACGGATGTCCACTTCGCCTTGATAAAGCTTCTTGGTGGCTTGTGCCAAAGCGGCTTCCACGGCACCATAGACCACGTCGCGCTCAACGTTCTTTTCACGAGAGATGGCTTCGACCAACATCAACATTTCGCGATTCATGACTTGACTCTCCTGTTTCACAGGGCCCATTTGTAGGGCCCGAAAGTTTGCTCAAAAAATGGGGCGGCCGTCAGGCTTCCTGCTTGGGCTTTCGCCCTTTGAAGTCCACCACGGGTGCGAGGCGTGCATCACGCAACTCATCCAGCGTGAACCCCAGTGCATGCGCAGGCAAGGGAATCCGCTTTTTACTGACCTTTTGTCCGGGCTTGACCGCAGGCGCATCGCTCCAGACGATTTGCCAGCCTTGACCGGTGGCGTCACGCTCGAGCGTGCCGCGAAATTTTTTGCGAGTCGGGTTGACCAAGCCCGCAGCGCTCTCACCCATCGGCGCTTTGAGCGTGATGTCAATCAACTCACCCAAAAACCGCACAAAGTCCTGTTCACGGCTCAATGGACGGTCAATACCGGGGGAGGACACCTCCAGCCGGTTATAGGTCACACCGTCGACTTCCAGCGCAAACTGAAGTTGCCGGTTGACCTTCTCACAGTCTTCCACGTTGATGAACAGCTCTGATCCTGGCTGCCAGGGCCAGTCGATGGTGATGCGCAACAAACCGCCCGCTGTGCGGTCAATCTCAACCAGGTCGTAGCCCAGGCCGGTTACGGTTTCTTGAACAATTTGCTGCAATGCCACAGAGCTTCTGAATGTCAACGTTAAAAAAGAAACAACCAAAAAAAACGGGCGGTGAAAACCCGCCCGTTTGGTCGTGAAGCCAATATTCTAGCTCAAAAAACGCTCTAAGTGCGTGATTTTCAAGGAAAACGTACCGATCCGCGAACGACTTGCCGATCAAGTTGTCTCAGGAAAGGCCCGCACCAAGCTGCGGGTGTAGGGATGGTGTGGATCGCTCAGCACTTGCTCGGCCAAACCCTGCTCAACCACTTGCCCTGACTTGAGCACCATGACTTGGTGGGCCATGGCTCGAAGGACATCCACATCGTGGGTGATTAACAAATACGCCATGCCTCGCTTTTTTTGCAACGTTTTAAGCAATTCCAGGATCTGTTTTTGAACCGTCACATCGAGCGCGCTGGTGGGTTCGTCCAGCACCAACAGCGCGGGCTCGACCACCAAGGCTCTGGCCAGGGCGATGCGTTGACGCTGACCACCCGAGAAAGCATGCGGGTAGCGGTTGAGCACATCGGCAAAACCTTCGCCCACCAAGCCCACCTCGGACAAAGCCTCGAGAACCCGCTGCTCCGTTTGTTCTGATGTCCAGTGCGGGTGGTGTAGTCGCAGGCCCTCGCCGATAATTTCACCCACCGTCATGCGTGGTGACAGGCTGCCATAAGGGTCCTGAAACACCACTTGCACCCTCCTGCGCAAGGCCTTGTCCCGAGCCGGACTGCCTTGCCAAGTTTGCCCGGCAAACGACAATTCACCCGAAAAAGGAATCAAACCCAGCACCGCCTGCGCGAGGCTCGACTTGCCCGAACCCGACTCGCCCATCACGCCCAAGGTGCTGCCGGGCGACAGCGAAAAATCCGCGCCATGCAGGGCAGTGAAATGGTGCTTTTGAAACCATGCTTTGAAGCCGGGCACCGCCTTCGGATACCGCACCTGGAGTTGCCGTGTTTGCAAGATGGGTGACGTTTCCAAGGGTGGCATGTCCACCAGACCCGCTCGGGTGGGGCGACTCGAAAGCAATCTTTTTGTGTAAGGGTGCTGGGGTTGCTCAAAAACCTTTTGCAAAGTCCCCTGCTCCACCAGATGGCCTTTTTCCATCACCGCCACCCGGTGGGCGAAATGGCGCACCAAAGTCAGATCGTGCGTGATCAACAAAATGGCCATGCCTGTTTTTTTTTGCAAATCGGCAAGCAACTCAAGCATTTGCAACCGCAAACTGGCATCCAGGGCGGTGGTGGGTTCGTCGGCCAGAAGGAGCTTGGGCTCTGACGCAAGGGCCATGGCCATCATGGCGCGTTGTCGTTGTCCGCCCGACAGCTGGTGCGGATAAGCTCCAAAACGACGCTCGGGATCGTCGATCCCGGTTTCAGACAACAAATGCACGGCCCTGGCATCGGCGTCGCGCCTGGACAAGAGCTTTTTTTGCTGCAGCACTTCCGAGATTTGCGCGCCCACTGTCATCAAGGGGTTGAGTGCCGTCATGGGCTCCTGAAAAATCATGGCAATCTCATCGCCACGAATGCGTTGCATATCAACAGGCGTTTGCTTCAGCAAGTCTTGGCCATGCCACAGCACCTGGCCCGAAAGCTGCGCTGATTCCAGCAAACGCAGCACCGACAGCGCCGTAACCGACTTCCCCGAGCCCGACTCCCCCACCAAGGCCACGCGCTCTCCCGCCTGAATGCTCAGGTTCACGCCATGCACAACGGCCTGCCCACCAAAGGCAATACGCAGGTCTTTGAGTTCCAGCAAAGCTTGGGGCGTGCTCATGCATCCACCTTTCGCGGATCAAGCGCATCGCGCAAGGCATCGCCCATGAAGGTCAGAAGCAGCAAAGTCACCACCAGAACCAAAAAGGTGGAAATCGAAATCCACCAGGCGTCGATGTTGTTTTTGCCCTGGGCCAGCAATTCGCCCAATGAAGGTGTGCCCGGTGGCACGCCCAGCCCCAAAAAATCGAGCGAGGTCAAAGCCAGAATGGCCCCGCTCATGCGAAATGGCAAAAAGGTCACCACAGGGGTCATGCTGTTGGGCAGTACATGCCGCCACATGATTTGCCAATGCCCCAGTCCCAACGCCCGGGCCGATTTGACGTAGTCCAGTTGACGGTTGCGCAAAAATTCGGCCCGAACGTAATCGGACAAACCCATCCAGCCAAACAGGCTGAGCAGAACCAGCAACAGTCCCACACTGGGCTCGAAAACGGCCGAGAAAATGATCAGCAAATACAGCTCAGGCATGGCGCTCCAAATTTCGATGAAGCGCTGGAACACCAGATCGGTCTTGCCCACAAAAAAGCCCTGCACGGCCCCAGTCAACACGCCGAGTAACACGCCAAACAGCGTCAACGCCAAAGCAAACAGTACAGAGACCCGAAAGCCATACAGCAAACGCGCCAGCACATCACGCCCCCGGTCATCGGTGCCCAGCCAATTTCGGGCCGTGGGCGGCGCGGGGTTGGGCAGTGGGGCAAAGTAGTCGAGCGTGCTGTGGTGGTAAGGGTTGGGCGCTTGCAAGGCCCAGTTGCTGCCCTTGTTCAATTGTTGCTGGATGAAGGGGTCCAGATAATCTGCCGGGGTCTCGAAATCACCCCCAAACACCTTTTCAGGCAAGGTCTGCACCACCGGAAAATGCCATTGCCCCTGAAACCGCACCAACAAGGGTTTGTCGTTGGACAAGAACTCGGCCCCCAAGCTCAGAATGAACAAGGTCACAAAAATGATCAGGCTGCCAAAACCGAGGCGGTTGCGCTTGAAACGCTGCCACGCCCGCGCCGAGGGCGAAGTCTGATGTGGGGAGGTGTTGGTGGATGAGGTCATTTGTCGAACTTCACACGCGGGTCCACCCACAGGTAACACAGGTCACTGATCAGCTTGGTCACCAAGCCAATCAGGGTGAACAAATACAAGGTACCCAGCACCACCGGGTAGTCCCGCCGGATCACCGCCTCATAACTCAACAAGCCCAACCCATCTAGGGAGAACAAGGTTTCGATCAACAAAGAACCAGTGAAAAACGCACCGATGAAAGCCGCCGGGAAGCCCGTCACCAGCGGGATCAACGCATTGCGCATGACATGGCGGTAAAGCACCCGATTTTCACTGAGGCCCTTGGCGCGGGCAGTCAAAACATACTGTTTTCGGATTTCTTCCAAGAACGCGTTCTTGGTCAGCATGGTGATGACCGCAAAAGAGCCCAGCACACTGGCCGTAACGGGCAAGGCGATGTGCCACAAATAGTCAACAACTTTGGCCCCCCAGCTCAGCTGCTCCCAGTTGGACGAAGTTAAGCCGCGCAGCGGAAACCATTGCAACTGACCACCAAAGATCACCAACAGGGCTACGCCCAGCACAAAACCTGGGATGGCATAGCCCACCAGCACCAGCAAACTGGTGAGCGTGTCAAAGCGCGTGCCCGCCCGCACCGCCTTGGCGATGCCCAAAGGGACCGACACCAGATAACTCAGAAAAAATGTCCACAAACCCAGGCTGATGGACACGGGCAGTTTTTCCTTGATCAGGCTCCAAACGTCTTTGGGGTAGAAAAAGCTTTTGCCCAAGTCGAACTGTGAAAACTGCTTGAGCATCATCCAGAACCGCTCTGCAGGTGGCTTGTCAAAACCGTAGAGCGTTTTGATTTCGGCAATACGGGCGGCATCCACGCCCTGCCTGCCCCGGTAACCGCTACCTTGGGCTGCCGCGCCCTCCCCGCCCGTGTCACGACCTTGCAGTTGGGCCACCATTTGCTCCACCGGGCCACCGGGCACAAACTGGACCACCACAAAAGTCATTAACAACACCCCGAACAAGGTCGGGACCATCAAGAGCAGGCGTTTGAAAATGTAAGCCAGCATGGGTCAGGGGGCCTTGGGGGCAGGTTGGGTCGCTGGTACGGCCGCGGCATGCGGTGACCACCACACGGTGGTGACCAGTTTTTCAGGCTGGTAAAAACGGGGCAAGTCGGCGGGTCGGGCAAACGCCTTGGCCCGCCAGGACACACGGTGCACCGCGCCATACCAGTGTGGCACTACAAAGTGGCCGTGGCGCAGCACCCGGTCGAGCGCACGCAGGCTGGTCACCAGTTCCGGCCGTGACGTGGCGCTCACCACCTTGTCCAGCAGCGCATCCACGGCTGGGTCTTTCAGGCCGATCACGTTGCCCGAGCCCTCCACGTCGGCCGATCGGCTGCCATAGCGCTCAAGCAACTCGGTGCCGGGCGCCTCACTGCCCACGGTGCGGTTGCTGATGATGTCAAAGTCGAATACGTCCATGCGTTTTTGCAGTAGCGCAAAGTCGATGACCTTGTACTGAACCTGAATGCCCAGTTTTTCAAGGTTCTTGGAAAAGGGCGTGACCACGCGGCCCATTGAGCCTGAACTGTCCAAAAATTCGATGCTCAAGGCTTGGCCCTTGGCGTTGCGCAAAGCGCCATCGCGGTAGGTCCATCCGGCTTCTTTGAGCAAATCACGGGCCTGGCGCAAATGGTCGCGCAAGGTGTGGCCCGAAGTCGGGCCCAGCTCGGTCTTGGGCGGTTGCGGCACATCCTGGTCAAACACGGCGGCAGGCAACTTGGCCCGCAAGGGTGTTAGCAAAGCCAACTCGTCGGGGCCAGGACGGCCCTTGGCTTCGAAATCGCTGGCCACAAAATAGCCACGCACCCGGCTGTAAGCGTTGTAGAACAGTTGGCGGTTTAGCCACTCAAAATCCATGGCCAGCGCAATGGCCTGACGCACCCGAACGTCCTGGAACTTGTCCCGGCGCGTGTTGAACAAAAAGCCTTGGAAGTCACCTGCGTTGCCATGAGGCAATTCGGCCTTGATCAGATCTCCACGCTCAAACGCCCGCCCGGTGAAAGCTCTGGCCCACTCCCGTGCAATGAAAGATTGCATGTAATCGAACTCGCCTGCTTTGAAAGCTTCGAGTTGCGCTGTGCTGTCTTTGTAAATCTTGTAGGTGATGCGGTCGAAATTGAACTGCCCCTTGCGCACGTTCAGGTCTTTGGC
>CAJBLW010000367.1 GCA_903953985.1 uncultured Burkholderiales bacterium | reverse complement strand
TGCTGACCAGCGTGATGATCCGCATGGAAGATGCGGGCAGCTTCAAGCGCCAGTTGTTTCACTACTTCATGGGCGTGGCCAAAAAAGTCGGCCCGGCCTTGATGGACGGCCAGTCGGTCGGCTTCATGGACCGTTTGGTGTATGGCCTGGGTAACCTGATGGTTTTCGGCCCCTTGCGCAACAACCTGGGTTTCAGCCGCGTGCGTGTGGCCTACACCGCGGGCGAGGCGATTGGCCCCGATTTGTTCACCTTTTTCCGCTCGATCGGCGTGAACATCAAGCAACTGTATGGCTCTACCGAAACCGCTGTGTTTGTGTGCCTGCAACCTGACAACCAGGCGCGAGCTGACACCGTGGGCGTGCCGTGCAAGGGTGTGGAAATCAAGGTCGCCGACAACGGCGAGATCTTGGTCAAGTCGCCCGGCTTGCTCAAGGGCTATTACAAAAACCAACAAGCCACCGACGAAGTGCTGACGGCCGACGGTTGGTACCACACCAGCGATGCGGGTTTTATCGACAGCCACGGCCACCTCAAAATCATTGACCGTGTCAAAGACGTGGGCCGCATCCAGGGCGGTGCCAACGATGGCGCGATGTTTGCGCCCAAGTACGTCGAAAACAAACTCAAGTTTTTCCCACACATCAAAGAGGTGGTGGCCTACGGTGACCAGCGCGAAAAAGTATGTGTGATGCTCAACATCGACTTTGATGCCGTGGGCAACTGGGCCGAGCGACGCAACCTGCCTTATGCCGGGTATACCGATCTGGCCCAAAAGCCCGAGGTGTACCAACTGATCAAAGAGTGCGTGGAAAAGGTCAACGCCGATCTGGCTGAAGACACTTTGCTGGCCGGTAGCCAGGTCAGCCGGTTCTTGGTCTTGCACAAGGAGCTGGACGCCGACGACGGTGAGTTGACGCGCACCAACAAGGTCCGTCGTGGCTTCATTGCCGAGAAATACAAACCGCTGGTCGATGGCCTGTACGAAGGCAAAACCGAGCAGTACATCGAGACGGTGGTCAAGTTCGAAGATGGTCGCACCGGCAGTGTCAGCGCCACGCTCAAAATATCCGACGCCAAAACATTCACACCCGTGAAGGCAGCAGCATGACCAAAAAAATCGGCGACGTCATTCTGGACGTCAACAACATCAGTTTGCGATTCGGAGGCGTCAAGGCGCTGACTGACATTTCGTTCAACGTGCGCGAGCACGAGGTGCGCGCCATCATCGGGCCCAACGGGGCGGGCAAGAGCTCGATGCTCAACTGCATCAACGGTGTTTACCAGCCGCAAGAGGGCAGCATCACCTTCCGTGGCAAAAAGTTTGACCATATGAACAGTCGCCAGGTGGCCGAGATGGGCATTGCCCGAACGTTCCAGAATTTGGCCTTGTTCAAGGGCATGAGTGTGATCGACAACATCATGACCGGCCGCAACCTGCATATCAAGAGCAACCTTTTCTTGCAGGCCTTGCGCATCGGTCCTGCCCAGCGCGAGGAAGAGCAGCACCGGGAGTTCGTCGAGCACATCATCGACTTTCTGGAAATTCAGGCCTTTCGCAAAACGCCTGTGGGTCAGCTCCCTTATGGATTGCAAAAGCGGGTCGACTTGGGCCGCGCTTTGGCCATGGAGCCCAAGGTGCTGCTGCTCGACGAGCCGATGGCGGGCATGAACATGGAAGAAAAGCAGGACATGTGCCGCTTCATTCTGGATGTGAACGACGAGTTCGGCTCGACCATCGTGCTGATCGAGCACGACATGGGCGTGGTGATGGACATATCGGACCGCGTGGTGGTGCTCGATTACGGCAAAAAAATCGGCGACGGGACTCCCGAAGAAGTGCGCAACAACGAAGAAGTGATCAGTGCCTATCTGGGCACCAGTCATTGAGGAGAGCAGAACATGGCATTTTTTCTCGAAGCACTTTTTGGCGGTCTGATGGCTGGCATGCTGTACTCGCTTGTAGCCCTTGGTTTTGTTTTGATTTTCAAGGCTTCAGGTGTGTTCAATTTTGCACAAGGCGCGATGGTGTTGTTCGCCGCTTTGGCCATGGCCCGTTTTTCGGAATGGATCCCGGGCTGGTTGGGCTTGGATAACAAGTTCTTGGGCAACCTGATTGCTTTTTTACTGGCGGCGGCAGTCATGTTTGTATTGGCTTGGTTGATCGAGCGCTTGGTGCTGCGACACCTGGTCAACCAAGAAGGTGTCACCCTGCTCATGGCCACGCTGGGCATCACTTACTTTTTGGACGGTTTGGGCCAAACAGTTTTTGGCAGTGCGATTTACAAGATCGATGTCGGTATGCCGAAAGAGCCCGTTTTCCTGTTCGAGTCGTTGTTTCCGGGCGGCGTTTTGATCAGCTTGGAAGATGTCTATGCAGCCTGTATTGCGGCTTTGCTTGTCGTGGTCTTATCGCTGTTTTTCCAAAAGACAGGGACCGGTCGCGCCCTGCGTGCGGTGGCCGATGACCACCAAGCCGCCCAATCCATTGGCATTCCACTCAACCGCATTTGGGTGATCGTCTGGTTTGTGGCAGGCATCACCGCCTTGGTGGCTGGCATCATCTGGGGCTCTAAATTAGGGGTGCAGTTTTCGCTGACCACGGTGGCCTTGCGTGCTTTGCCCGTGATCATTTTGGGTGGCTTGACCTCGGTGCCGGGTGCGATCATTGGCGGTCTGATCATTGGAGTGGGTGAGAAGCTGTCCGAGGTCTATCTGGGCCCCTATGTGGGCGGCGGCATTGAAATTTGGTTCGCATACATGCTGGCCCTCGTCTTTTTGTTGTTCCGTCCACAAGGACTGTTCGGCGAAAAAATCATTGACCGCGTGTAAGGAGAGACACCATGTTTTACAGAGAAAACGGTCAGTTCAAGACCTCTTACCGCAAAGACCAGCAGATCTTTGCCATTGCGCAAGACCGCTGGGTCGTCTTGGCGCTCATCGCCTTTGCGTTTGTGGGCGTTCCATTTTTGGCAGACGAATACATGTTCCGCGCCATTTTGGTTCCCTTTTTGATCCTGGCCTTGGCGGCATTGGGTGTGAATATTCTGGTAGGTTATTGCGGTCAGATTTCCTTGGGCTCAGGGGCTTTCATGGCGGTGGGCGCCTACATGGCCTACAACACCTATGTACGCATCGAAGGCATGCCGGTTATTTTGGCTTTGCTCTCAGGGGGATTCTTTGCCACATTGGTCGGTATCTTCTTTGGAATTCCCAGCTTGCGAGTTAAAGGCCTTTATTTGGCGGTGGCTACGTTGGCTGCACAGTTCTTTTGCGATTGGGCATTCAGCCGCATCAGTTGGTTTACAAACAACAGCTCCTCTGGCTCAGTGGCGGTCTCTGATTTCCAAGTGTTGGGCTGGGTCATTGATTCGCCGGTTGACAAATACCTGTTTGCCTTGAGCTTTTTGGTGGTGTTTGGTTTGCTTGCCAAAAACCTGGTGCGCTCGGCCATTGGCCGGGAATGGATGGCGATCCGTGACATGGACGTGGCGGCGGCGGTCATTGGCATTCGCCCTGTGTATGCCAAGCTCACCGCCTTTGCTGTCAGCTCATTCATTGTGGGGGTGGCCGGCGCTCTGTGGGGCTTTGTGCACTTGGGCTCCTGGGAGCCTGCGGCGTTCTCCATTGACCGCTCCTTCCAGTTGCTGTTCATGGTCATCATCGGCGGTATGGGCTCCATCATGGGCAGTTTTTTTGGTGCGGCCTTCATCGTCGTGTTGCCCATTTTCCTGAACCAGTTTTTGCCAGCTTTGGGGGCGGTTTTCGGGGTTGAAATCTCGACAGCCTTGGTCTCCCATGTCGAATACATGATTTTTGGTGCTTTGATTGTCTGGTTCTTGATTGCCGAGCCTCATGGCTTGGCCAAGCTCTGGAGCATTGCCAAGCAGAAGTTGCGGTTGTGGCCCTTCCCGCACTGAGTGAAAGGGTGGGTTGGCAAGCGTTTTTATCAGCGCGGTCAATTCACCATTGAAACTCGAATGATGGGTCCATTGATATTTTTCACACGATTGAAGGAGACAGTTACATGAAGCTTAAAAAGTTAGCCATGTTGGCCACTTTGGCTTGCGCAGGCTTGTCTGCGGTGGTCACCACTACAGCAGTTATGGCACAAGAAAAAGTTCAATTTTTCCCAAGCTTGACGGGCCGTACAGGTCCTGTTGCGCCAAACGCCACACCTTTTGCAAACGGTTATGCCGATTACATGAAGTTGGTCAACCTTCGCGGGGGCATCAACGGTGTCAAAACCTTGGTTGAAGAGTGTGAAACAGCCTATGCGACCGACCGCGGCGTGGAGTGCTATGAGCGCCTCAAAGGCAAGCATGGTGGCGCTACCGTATTTCAGCCCCTGTCAACTGGCATCACATTTGCGCTGACCGAGAAAATCCCGGCTGACAAAATTCCCATGATCACCTCCGGTTATGGCCGAAGTGATTCTGCCGATGGTGGTGTCTTCAAGTGGAACTTCCCCTTGACTGGCCACTACTGGGTGGCCGGTGACGTTCTGTTGCAGCACATCGCCAAGCAAGCAGGTGGTTGGGACAACCTCAAGGGCAAGAAAATTGCTGTTGGCTACCATGACAGTCCGTTTGGCAAAGAGCTGTTGCCCATCGTGCAAGAGCGCGCGGCCATGCATGGTTTCACTTTGCAGTTGTTGCCGATTCCAGCGCCAGGCGTTGAGCAAAAAGCCATTTGGTTGCAAATCCGTCAGCAGCGTCCTGATTACGTGATGTTGCAAACATGGGGCGTGATGACCGCTACTTCGATCAAGGAAGCTGTTGCCACAGGTTATCCACGCGAAAAAATGTTTGGCACTTGGTGGTCTGGTGCTGAACCTGATCTCAAGGACATCGGTGCTGCCGCCAAAGGTTACAACGCCGTGATGATGCAGCACGGTGCCGAGCCGGCATCCGCAGTTGCGAAGGAAATTTTGGCCAAAGTGCACGACAAAGGTCAGGGTACTGGACCCAAAGCTGAAGTGGGTGAAGTGCTTTACATGCGCGGTGTCGTGGGCGCCATGTTGGCGGTTGAGGGCGTACGCCAAGCACAAGAGCGTTTTGGCAAAGGCAAGGTCATGACCGGTGAACAAGCGCGCTGGGGCTACGAAAACCTGAACTTGACGCAGGCCAAATTGGATGGCCTGGGTTTCAAGGGCGTCATGCGTCCGGTCTCCACATCATGTGCTGATCACATGGGCTCTGCATGGGCACGTGTTCACACCTGGGATGGCAGCAAGTTTGTCTGGGCATCGGATTGGTTGCAGGCTGATGAGCAGATCATCAAGCCCTTGGTCAAAGCGTCTGCAGACAAGTACGCTGCCGAGAAAAAAATCACTCGCCGCGCCGCTTCGGATTGCCAGTCTTGATCTGAAACCACGCCTGTCGCGCAAGCGGCAGTTGGTCAGCTGCAGCGGGCAACTGTCCGCCAGCAGCTGCCAAATGAAACCCTTGCGTGCAGCAGTTTCATTTGGCTTGAACCCCCAGAATTTGAAAAGGCACAGTCCATGAGCGACAAAAACATTGTTCTGAACGTCAATGGCATCGAAGTCATTTACAACCATGTCATCCTGGTGCTCAAGGGCGTGTCCCTGCAGGTGCCCGAGCAAGGCATCGTGTCTTTGTTGGGCGGCAACGGCGCCGGAAAAACCACCACCTTGCGTGCGATTTCCAACTTGCTCAAGGGCGAGCGCGGTGACGTGACCAAAGGCAGCATTGAGCTGCGCGGCGAGCGCATCGAAAACCTCACGCCCGCTGACTTGGTGAACAGAGGTGTTGTGCAGGTCATGGAAGGGCGTCATTGCTTTGCCCACTTGTCGATCGAAGACAACCTGTTGACCGGCAGCTACACCCGCAAGGACAAGGGTGAAATTGCCGCCAACCTGGACAAGGTCTACACCTATTTCCCGCGCCTCAAAACCCGTCGCACCTCGCAAGCAGCCTATACATCGGGCGGTGAGCAGCAGATGTGTGCCATTGGCCGTGCCTTGATGACCAACCCCAGTGTGATGTTGCTCGATGAGCCCTCTATGGGTCTGGCGCCGCAGATCGTGGAAGAGGTGTTCAACATCGTCAAAGATCTGAACGAGAAGGAAAAAGTCACTTTCTTGATTGCAGAGCAAAACACCAACATGGCGCTCAAATATTCTGACTATGGCTACATCATGGAGTCGGGTCGCATCGTGATGGACGGCGTGGCCGAAGACCTGCGCACCAACGAAGACGTGAAAGAGTTTTATCTGGGTATGGGCGGTGGTGAGCGCAAGAGTTTCAAGGATGTGAAGAGCTACAAGCGCCGCAAGCGTTGGTTGGCTTGATCCTTCGGAAACCGACTTTGACTTCCCTGTGGGAGCGCGCCCCTGCGCGCGAATGCCACACCCGCACAACCGTTTTTTCGCACGCAGGGGCGCGCTCCAACACAGATCTGTCCAGCAACTATGACGCACTACGACGCGCTAGAAATACGCCCACCTGAAGTCCGCGAAGCCGCCCTGATGGCCGCTTTGCCCGCGCAGGTCGCGCACGCCAAAGACAAAGCCCCTGCCTTTGCCGAGTTGCTCAAGGCAGTGGATGCCCCCAGCGTCAACAGCCGCAATGCGCTGGCCCAATTGCCCGTGATCCGCAAAACCGAATTGCTCGAACGTCAAAAGGCCTCGCGTGCCGCTGGCGGCAATGTGTTCGGCGGGTTCAGCACGCTCGGTTTTGGCCAAGGCATGACCCGTGTTTTTGCCAGCCCCGGCACGATCTACGAGCCCGAAGGCACCCGCGCTGACTACTGGCGCATGGCGCGCACCATGTTCGCTGCCGGTTTTCGATCGGGCGAGCTGATCCACAACTGTTTCAGTTACCACTTCACCCCCGCTGGCTCCATGATGGAAACGGGTGCACATGCTTTGGGCTGCACCGTTTTTCCGGGCGGCATTGGCCAGACCGAGCAGCAAGTCACGGCCATGGCCGAGTTGCAACCTGCAGGTTACATCGGCACACCGAGCTTTTTAAAAATCATCCTTGAAAAAGCCGCCGAGATGGGCGTGGCCCTGCCCAGTGTGCGCAAAGCGCTGGTCTCGGGCGAAGCTTTTCCCCCCAGCCTGCGCGATTGGATGACGGCGCACGGCGTGGATGCCTACCAGTGCTATGCCACCGCCGATGTGGGCCTGATCGCTTATGAAACCGCTGCGCGTGAAGGTCTGGTGCTGGACGAAGGCGTGATCGTCGAGATCGTGCGCCCTGGCACCGGCGACCCGGTGCCCGAAGGCGAGGTTGGCGAGCTGGTCATCACCACGCTCAACCCCGACTACCCCTTGATCCGTTTTGGCACGGGCGACTTGTCGGCCATCCTGCCGGGCACTTGCCCCACAGGCCGAACCGGCCAACGTATCAAGGGCTGGATGGGCCGAGCTGACCAGACCACCAAGATCCGGGGCATGTTTGTGCACCCCGGCCAAGTGGCTGAAATTGTCAAACGCTTCCCTGAGGTGAGCAAGGCCCGGCTTGTGGTGACGGGCGAGATGGCCAACGACAAGATGGCCTTGCATGTGGAAACGGCCCATATGGCCGACGATGCCCTCAAAACCAAGTTGGCAGAAGCGGTGCGCGATGTGACCAAGCTGCGCGGAGACGTCCATCTGGTGGCGCAAGGCAGTTTGGCCAACGACGGCAAGGTGATTGAAGACGCCAGAAGCTACCAGTGAGTGCGTCTGGACCTTGATTTAGATCATGACCTTCTCTCAAGCGGGAAACTAGGGAAAGCGCCTAAGTGTTTTCAGCTGAGCCAAGCCTAAACTTTGGCCTTACACTGGTCATCAACTTTTGAGGTTTGAAATGAAAAAACTGTTTGCTTTGGCCGCTTTGGCCGCTGTGGTTGTAGGGGCCCATGCCCAGTCTTACCCTGGCAGCAAGCCCGTCTCCATCGTGGTGCCTTTCACAGCTGGCGGCCCGACCGACCGCGTGGCACGCGACCTGGCAGAAGCCATGCGCAAACAGATTCCTGGCAGCAACTTTGTGGTCGAAAATGCTGCGGGCGCAGGTGGCACGATTGGTGCCACCAAAGTCGCCAAGGCCGCACCTGATGGTCACACCTTGTTGCTCTTCCACATCGGCATGGCGGCAACTCCTGCCCTCTACCGCAAAATTGGCTACAAGCCACTGGAAGATTTCGAGTTCCTGGGCATGGTCAACGATGTGCCGATGACCTTGATCGGTAAGCCCCAATTGCCTGCCAACACCTACCGTGATTTTGAAAACTACATCCGCGCCAATGCGGGCAAACTGAACATCGCGCACGCGGGTCTGGGCTCCGCCTCGCACATCTGCGGCTTGCTGTGGCAGTCCAACGTGCAGACCAAGGAAGCCATGACCACCATCCCGTTTGGTGGCACAGCACCCGCCATGACCGCGTTGATTGGTGGCCAGGTCGACATGATGTGTGACCAGACCACCAACACCACTGCCCAGATTGAAGGCGGACGCGTCAAGGCCTTTGCTGTGACCACGGCCAAGCCGCTGAGCACACACCCTGTGCTCAAGCACTACCCCAGCTTGCAAGAAATGGGCATGAAAAACTTCAACCTGACCATCTGGCACGGCCTGTATGCCCCCAAAGGCACGCCTGCTGCGGTCACCAAAATGCTCAACGATGCATTGAAGAAAGCCCTGAAAGATCCCGAGTTCATCAAGAAGAATGAAGCCTTGGGCGCTTTGGTGGTCACCGACAACCGCACCGACCCGGCCGAACACAAGAAGTTTGTGGCCGCTGAGATGGTGAAGATCAAGGCCGCTGTGGACGCGGCAGGCAAGTACGCCGACTGATCGGCCCTTGGCGCACCCCCAAAAGCCCGATCTGATCGGGCTTTTTGCTTTGGACGTGCTGCGCACTGTGCCGTCGCCCTGCCTTTGTGTAGGAGCCCACCCCGTGGGCGATGGGTGTGGCACACGCTTTGCGAACCGAGATGAAAGCCAGTGGCCTTTCAGTTGACGAACTTTTCCGTCCCTAAAATCCCCAACTTGTTCAAACCCTGCCGCTGGGCGCCGGCCAACACGGCGGTGGCAGCTTCGTATTTGGCCTGAGGGTGCGAACGGATGTGCAGCTCGGGCTGGGGTTGCAGCGAAGCGGCCTGGGCCAGTTGCGCTTGCAAAGCCGCTCGGTCAGCCAAGGCTTGGCCATTCCACGAGATCACCGAGTTGGCATCGATGTCGATGCGCACGATTTGCGGCGGCTTGGGTGGCGGCGTGGTGCTGGCCACGGGCATGTCCAGGTTGACCGCGTGCAATTGTGCAGGGATGGTGATGATCAGCATGATCAACAGCACCAACATCACGTCGATCAGCGGCGTGGTGTTGATGTCCATCATCAGCTCGTCTTCTTCGGGCGGGCTCAAGTTGGGGGGCTGGTGGCTCAGAAAGCCGGTGCTCGGTTTCATGTCAGTTCCCCGGGTCGGTGATGAAGCCGACTTTGGCGATGCCCGCGCGTTGCACGGCGTTCATCACCTGCCCGACGGCGGCAAAGTCGCTTTGCGCGTCGCCGCGAATGTGTACTTCAGGCTGGGGTTGCAGCACCGAAAACTTTTTTAGCCGCTCACGCAAGTCCGCCGCATTTTTCATTGGGGTGTCGTACAAAAAAATCTGCCCGGCCTGGTTCACCGAGATGATCAGGTTTTCCGGCAAAGCCTGACGGGGCATATTTTTCTCTTGTGGCAGTTTGACCTGGATGGAGGTGGTCACCACCGGGATCGTGATCAAGAAAATGATCAGCAGCACCAGCATCACGTCCACCAAGGGCGTGGTGTTGATGGTGCTCATGATGTCCTCTTCTGACTCGGTGCCGATGTGCATGGCCATGGCGCAGTCTCCGGTGTGGGGGCGTTTATTTCTTGGTGGAAGACAGCAACACGGCGTGCAGGTCTGCCCCGAAGGCGTTGATTTCCTCCATGACCGCCTTGTTGCGGCGCACCAGCCAGTTGTAGCCCAGCACCGCCGGCACCGCCACAGCCAAGCCGATGGCGGTCATGATCAGAGCTTCCCCGACGGGTCCGGCGACTTTGTCGATGCTGGCTTGGCCCGACATGCCGATTTTCACCAGCGCGTGGTAGATGCCCCACACGGTGCCGAAGAGGCCCACAAAGGGCGCAGTGGAGCCCACCGTGGCCAGCACTGCCAGGCTGTCTTGCAAGCGGCTTTGCACCGTACCCAGGGCGCGCTGCAGGCTCATGCTGACCCAGGTGTTGAAGTCCACGTTGCTGAGCAGGCCTTCGTGCCGGTTGGCGCTCTCCAGACCTTTTTCGGTGATGAATCGGTAGGGGCTGGCCGCATCCAGCCCGGCCGCGGCCTGGCGCAGGCTGGCCGCTGCCCAGAAGTCACCCTGAGCGGCTTTGCCGTGTTGGCGCATGCGCGATTGTTCAGCGAATTTGGTGAAGATCACATACCAGCTGCCCACGCTCATGAGCACCAAAATCAGCAGTGTGATTTTGGCCACGGCATCGCCTTGCGCCCACAGTGCGCCCAGGCCATACGGATTGTCTACGGCGGCGGTGTCCGAGTTGGACGTGGAGGCGCTGGCCGGAGTGCCCACTGCGGCTGTTGCGGCAAGGGCCGTGGCCGCAGCAGGCCCAGAGGTGGGCACAGCCGTGGACGTATTAGCCCAAACTGCGCCGCAAAGCAAGGCGGCCGACAGGCTCAGGCTGGCCAGGATGAGTTGAATGGGGGTGCGCATCGGTTGAGACTCCTTGAATCGAGGCAGTGTGGGCTTGTTCGTGGGTGTGCTGGCGTGGCTCATTCCAGCCGCCAGGTGTATTTCATGCTTGCCCAGGCTTGTTCGGGGCGACCGTCCACGGTGGCGGGCTGAAAACGGCATTTGGACAAGCCCGCACGGGCGGCTTCATCGAGGCGCTTGAAGCCCGAGCTTTTATCGATCTCGGACTGAATCACTTTGCCATCCACCCCGACCAAAAAGCGCAGGCTCACCGTGCCTTCTTCTTCCATGCGCCGCGAGGCACTGGGGTAGTCGGGCTTGTCGCACTGGGCTGCGCTGACGCTGGCAGGGGTGCGTGCTTTTGGCGCAGCGGGTACCGGGGCCGCAGGCGCAGCTGCAGCCGCGCTGGCGGCTGGGGGTTGCGGAGCGTTGCTGGCCACGGTTGAGATGGCCTGTCTTTGGGGGGGGCTGGGCGCTACCGCCACTTCGACCGGTGGCACCTGGGCCGGTGGCGTGGGACTGGGGGCGGCCACTGGAGGCGGTAGCGCCGGTGCGATCGGTGGTGGCGCTTCTGGTTTGGGCGGCGGTGGCAGCGGCGCAGGGGGGGGGTCGATTTTTGGGGGCGGCGGAGGCGGCGGGGTTTCCTGCAACAAAATGGCTTGGACCACCTGGGGCAATTGGCGGCTGATGTCTCGGGCAAGGCCTGCTTGAATGGCCCAGAATGCCAGCAAATGCAGCAATACGACCACGCCCAAACCCCATGGCTTACGCTTGGAGCGGGTTTGCAAATAGGTGGAGCCCGTCATGCTTGGGGTGTTGCTGTGCTTGGTAAAAGATGCGTCAAGCTGCGTATTTTGCGGGATAAGAAGGCGCATTTTGACCGCTGGTGCAAATGACCGACAGTGCATGGGTTCAGAACCACATGCTCAGGGCTGCATGAGAAAGGCCTGTCGGCGCTCCTGGGGCCCGATGCGCTGGCCTTGCAGGACTCGGCCGCAGCTGCCTGCCACCACGGTGCCCAGCCAGGTGGCTGCGATGCGCTGGCCGTCGTGCGACTCTTCCAGGGTGAACTCCCCGCCCTCCAAGTCGGCCACCACCGGATAGCGCAGCGTCCCTTGCGTCAGTTCACCGCGCAGACTTCCCTGGTGTTCGGGGTGCGGGCCCAGCTGCAGGGTCCATGGGGTGCCGGTGCCGTCCAGTTGGACGGTCCAGATGCCATGCAGTTGTTCGGGTTTGACTTCTGCGGGGGCAGGGCAAGCGGTCGGCAGGCTGGTGCAGCCTGACAGCGCTAAGAGTACGACCAAGGCGCCCAAGCACCCTGTGCGAAAGCCAGAGTGGGGTGCATTCATGTTTTGGCCTGCGCTGCCGCGGCGACGGATGCGGCCGCCCGCTGCGCAAATTCGGCCCGCAGCGCCTTGAGCTTTTCGCGCGGGTCTTCGCGGGTGGTGTTTTCGTCCAGCCGCATTTCGGCAATGAAACGGCTGGGCAGGGCAGCCACGGTTTCGCGGCCTTTTTTGCGGCGCCTTGTCCAGCTCACAGCCAGGCTGCGTTGGGCGCGGGTGATGCCCACGTACATGAGGCGGCGCTCTTCTTGCAGGCGCAACAAAATGCCTTCTTGGCTGACCCCTTCGGTGGTGTCGTCGCCCAGCTTGAAAGGCAGCAAGCCTTCGTTCACACCCACCAGCGTGACGTGTGGCCACTCCAAACCCTTGGAGGCGTGCAGGGTCGACAACGTGACCACGTTTTGGTCTTTTTCGCGCTCGCTCAGCGTGGAAATCAGCGAGATGGTCTGCGCCACCTCGAGCAGGTTTTTGGTCTCAGCCGCCTCTGCCCCTGTTTGAGCTCCTGTGGCGTCTTCGATCTCGCCGCCACAGCGCCCCGCCATCCAGTCGCAAAACTCCAGCACGTTGGTCCAGCGGGCGCTGGCCACTTTTTCGTTGTCTTCGCCGTCGTACAGGTGCGACTCGTAGCCGATTTCTTTCAGCCACTCCAACAAGAAAGCCAATGCGTCTGTTTTGCCCAAAGTCAGTCGGGCGCGGTGCTCCAGGTCGTTGATGTAGCGGCCAAATTCATGCAGCCCCGCCACCGCCCGGGCATTGACCGCGCTGGGCAAGCTGCCCGCAAACAGCGATTCGAACAAACTCAGTTTGTACTGGGTGGCAAAGGTGCCCAGCTGGCCCAGCGTCTGGTGGCCGATGCCGCGTTTGGGGCTGGTGATGGCGCGCAAAAACGCCGGGTCGTCGTCGTTGTTGATCCACAGGCGAAACCAGGCGCACAGGTCCTTGATCTCGGCCTTGTCAAAAAAGCTTTGTCCGCCCGACACCTTGTAGGGAATGTTGGCGCGGCGCAATGCTTGTTCAAACGGCCGCGCCATGTGGTTTG
>CAJBLW010000366.1 GCA_903953985.1 uncultured Burkholderiales bacterium | reverse complement strand
GGCCCAAGTGCCACAAATCATCACCAGCACAATCAACATCGACGCTAACCAAGGCTTTGCCAGCTTAGGCTTGGTGCCGATTGGCACGCAAGATCTGTCGCTGGACTTGCTCAGCCCCAAAACGGGTCAAACCCTGCAAGTCTTGACCCGCGATGGTCGACACTTGCTGGGCAGCACGCTCACCGAAAACCAACAAGCCTTGTTGGTCAACCCTGGCAATGGCATGGAGGCAGGTGCCACCTACAGCGCCCAAGCCCTGAACAAAACGCCTCCGGCCACTTATTTGGGCATGGACATCTTCTTGGGGGCCCAAGCCTCTGTCAGCCAGGTTCAGCAGTTCAACAGCAAAACAGGCGAAGCCCAAGCCCCTTTGGCCGTTGCTGCGCAGCTGGTGGGCAACACTTTTGTGGGCTCCAGTGGCGCCATCGCGGCCAACACTTACCAGCTCAATGGCCAAAATCTGCCTGCACTGTCGGGACCCTTGACTTTGGGTTCGGTTGTCAACTGGATCAACACCGCCACCGCCAGCCAAGCCGCCAGTGCTCGGATCACGGCCTCTGATGTGGACGGCAAATTGGTCCTCAGCCGGCCCAGCAGCAACACCACCGACGACATCCGCCTGGGAATGGGCAGCGCCGGCTCACCTGCAGACCTGCAGCGCTTGGGTTTCGACACCACTTTGCACATCAAGGGCAGCGCCACCGATGACCTGCTGGTGTTTGTCACCGACACAGCCATTCCTGCCAACGCCACGTCCAGCAACGTCGAAGTCCGTGCTCAGTTTGCCAACATCGACGGCGACATGAAGCAATCACTTCGGACCTCAACGCTCCAAGTCTCCTTCATCACGAGCACCCAGTACACCATTGTTGATTCCAGGACCACGCCTGGAACCGTCCTGGCCGAGCGCTCGCTGATCCCTGACCCACTGTCCGCCACGCCCAGTCTGACTTACCGCGGACTCAAGCTGGAGTTTTCGACCTCGCCCAAAGCAGGCGATGAATTCACCATCGACGGCAACCGAGACGGCATTGGCAACAACGAAACCATGTTGCGTCTGGTGGCCCTTGAAGAGCAACGCATCATGCCCGGTGGCTTGACTGTGACCGAAGCCTATATCGAACGCGTCAACCAAGTGGGCAATGTGGCACGCCAAGCCGCCATTTCTGAGCAAGCGCTCGAAGTGGTTTACAAGCAGGCTCAAGAAGCCCGCGACACCATCAGTGGCGTCAGTTTGGACGAAGAGGCTTCTGCCTTGGTTCGTTTTCAACAGGCCTACCAAGCCAATGCCAAGGTCATGCAAACCGCCATGGCTTTGTTCGACACCATCTTGCAAGTGCGCTGAGCGGAGCCCTTATGAAAATCTCCACCTCATTCCTGTTTGACCGCGCCACCGAGCGCATGAGCACCATACAGAACAAGCTGGCCACCACGCAAGCGCAAATGGCCGTGGGCAAACAGATCCTGAGCCCCAGCGCCGCACCCGACCAGGCCGCCGCCATCCAGCGACTCAAAGGCGAAGTGCAGCGCCAAGAAAGCCACATGCGCACGCTGGACGTGGCCAAGCGCCGCTACACCGCCGAAGAAACCGCACTGTCGTCCTCCAATGACATCTTGATCCGCATGAAAGAGCTGGGCATCCAGGCTGCCAACGACACTCTGTCACCCGATGACCGCAAAGCCATCGGGGTGGAAATGAAGGCCCTGCGCGACCAGTTGCTCAGTCTGGGCAACACACGCGACAACAGCGGCAACTATTTGTTTTCGGGAACACGGGTCAACACCCCCGCCTTTGCCGAAGACGCCAATGGCAACGTCGCCTACCAAGGCGACCAAACGCAGACCCGTATTCCTGCCGGTGTCGAGCGCACCGTACAGTTCACCCGCGCAGGCACCGATGTTTTCCACCGTGTGGTGCGCAACGACGGTCAGGCGGTGGGGTTTTTCAATGCCCTGGACCAGATGATCGAAGGTGTCAACAGCAGCCGCGCGGGCAAGATCCAGCAGGGCATTGCCGACATCACCCAAATGCACGACAGCATGACGCTGTCGCAAGCGCAAAACGGCTCAGATCAGACCGTGGTTCAGTCCCAGCTCGATGTGCTGGAAGAAACCACCCTGCGCATCAAATCCACCTTGTCGGAGATCGAGGACCTGGACTACGCCGAAGCCGTGACCAAGATGAACAAGGAAATGATGGCCATGGAAGCGGCCATGGGCAGCTTTGCCAAGATCTCAGGCTTGACACTTTTTGATTACATCCGGGGCTGATCGGGCGCTGCGGCTCAAGTATCGAAGCGCCGAGTCGAATCATCTATACCCACACTCCCGATAGCGAACTCCACCCATGGCCACCAGCAATATTGTCAACACCCTCGGCGCCGGCTCTGGCATCGACGTGAAAGCGCTGGCCCAAAGTCTGGTGGACGCTGAAAAGACGCCCAAAAAAGAGCGCATCGACGCCCAAATCACCAAGTCTGAGGCCCGCATCACCGGCTACAGCGCCATCAAATACGCCCTGTCGACGCTCAAAAACGCCTTTGGAAAACTCAACGACGCCAGCGATTTCAGTTCCATCCAACCGAGTAACGCCCAACCCAGCGCCTTTGGGGTCACGGCCAGCAGCTCCGCCGAAGCCGGCAGCTACAGCATTGAAGTGCTGCAACCCGCGCTGGCCCAGCGCACCGCCAGCAGCACCTTTGCTGCGCGTAGCACCGCGCTCAATGGCGGCGCAACTTTCAGCCTGAACCTCACCCTGGGCGGTGTGAGCCAAGACCCCATCAGCGTCACCACCCCCACACCCGCAGGCATGGTCAGCGCCATCAACGGTGCCAAGCTGGGCGTCACGGCCCAGCTCATCAACACCGGCAGCGGCTTCAACGTGGTGCTGACAGGTGAAACAGGTGCTGCTCAGAGCTTCAGCATGGCCAGCGATGACGGCAGC
>CAJBLW010000365.1 GCA_903953985.1 uncultured Burkholderiales bacterium | reverse complement strand
TAGCGCGACACCACAGCGTCGGCGGGATGTTCAAATTGGAGGACCAGCCTGACCAAATCGGCGCAGGCGTCTAAAAGGGCTTTTGGATGCATAGGGGTGCATTGTCCCATCCCCGACCCCTTGACAGATACACACCAGGAAAGACATGTCCGAACCTCTGCCACCGATGATCGAAACGCCCAAAGGCCTTTACCGCCACTACAAGGGTGGTCAATACCGCGTGCTGGGCACTGTGCGCCACAGCGAAGATTTGCAGCCCATGACGCTTTACCAGGCTCTCTATGGTGAACAGGGTCTTTGGGTCAGGCCCGCCGCCATGTTCGCCGACGTGGCCGAGTTCAATGGAAAAGTTCAGCCCCGATTTGAACGCATCGGCGATTGAGCCAAAAACTCAGCGACCGCCTGCGGATAGATCAAGTGCTCTTGGGTGAGCACACGCGCAGCCAAGGTGTCGGGGGTGTCGTCCAGCAGCACCGGCACCACCGCCTGCGCCAGGATGGCGCCATGGTCCAGCTCTGCCGTGACCTGATGCACCGTGGCCCCGGCAAAGCGACAACCGGCATCGATCGCCCGCTGGTGGGTGTTCAGACCCGGGAAAGCGGGCAACAAAGACGGGTGGACGTTGAGCAAGCGCCCAGCATAGTGCGCCACAAACCCGGGCGTCAGGATGCGCATGAAGCCCGCCAGCACCACCAAAGCAGGCGCGTACCGGTCGATTTCGGCCATCAGGGCCGCATCAAAGGCTTCGCGGCTGGCAAAGGTCTTGTGGTCCAGCACCTGCGTCGCGATACCGTGGTCACAGGCAAAAGCCAGGCCCTGGGCATCGGCCCGGTTGCTCAGCACGGCGGCCACCCGGGCGTTCAAGCGTTGGCCCCAGCGGCCCTGCTCTGCCGCAGACACGATGGCGGCCATATTGGAGCCCGAGCCCGAAATCAAAATGACGATGTTTCTCATGAAGGGCCGGATTATCCCTGCTCACTTAAAGTCTCTTGGCTTTTGTCGCACCAAGGACAAGCCGAATCGGTCTGCGCATGATAAAAAGCACGGTCGTTTGATTTTGCTTGAACTGCACTCAAAAATACCCACCCCCAACGGAGAGATTTCCCCATGGATTTGGCATTCACCCCCGACGAACTCGCGTTCCGCGACGAGATCCGCACCTGGGTCAAGGACAACTTGCCCGCCGACATTTCGCAAAAAGTGCACGCCGCCATGCGCCTGACGCGCGAAGACATGCAGCGCTGGGCCAAGATTTTGGGCAAAAAAGGCTGGCTGGGCTGGGGTTGGCCCACGCAGTTTGGTGGCCCCGGCTGGTCCGCCATCCAAAAACACCTGTTTGAAGAAGAATGCGCGCTGGCCGGTGCCCCCCGCGTGGTGCCTTTTGGCCCGGTGATGGTGGCCCCGGTGATCATGGCTTTTGGCAATGCCGAACAGCAACAACGCTTTTTGCCCGGCATCGCCAGCGGCGAAGTCTGGTGGAGCCAGGGCTACAGCGAGCCGGGTTCAGGCTCAGACCTGGCCTCGCTCAAAACCCGCGCCGAGCGTGTGGGTGACAAATACATCGTCAACGGCCAAAAAACCTGGACCACCTTGGCCCAGTTTGGCGAATGGATTTTTTGCTTGGTGCGCACCAGCAGCGAAGGCAAGCCGCAAACTGGCATTTCGTTTTTGCTGATCGATATGAAGT
>CAJBLW010000364.1 GCA_903953985.1 uncultured Burkholderiales bacterium | reverse complement strand
ACTCTGGCGCTGAGCATGGAGGTGCGGGCCTATCGCGAAAAATCAGGGGCCAAGCCCTGTTTCAACAGCTCAGCCCATCAGTTGTGGCTGCACTTGACCCAGAGCACTTCATCGGTGCATTCCTCCCGTTAAACCGTCGCACAGTTGGTTTTGTCATGCCATGTATTGCCTTATGCATATTTTGCATAAAATTTCGGGGTACTCCCTGATGGGGGGCGACACCAAACTGACTATATTCATCCCACGCTGGCTGGCAGGCACATTTTGTGCGTATGCACAAGCTGCTGAAGCTGTGGTGCACCATGGGGATGCAAGACTCAAGATTTACCCTGTTCAATTTAGGCTTAGGGTAGCTCCTAGGCGGCTCACTATTGGATTTGGCATTTAATCTGCGTGTGGCAATTTGCTACTCACCATTTCACAAGAGGATTCAAACCATGAAGAAAATGACACAAACCTTGATCGGCTCCGTGCTGGCTACCGCCGGTTTGCTGGCGGCCACATCCGCCATGGCGGGCAAAACCCTGGACCAGATCAAGCAGCGCGGCCAAATTGTCTGCGGTGTCAACACCGGTCTGGCCGGATTTTCGGCCGCTGACTCCAGCGGCAACTGGTCGGGCCTGGATGTGGACCACTGCCGTGCCGTGGCCGCAGCTGTGCTGAGCGACGCCACCAAAGTCAAATATGTGCCCTTGACCGCTCAGCAGCGCTTTACTGCTTTGCAGTCCGGTGAAGTGGATGTGCTGGCACGCAACACCACCAACACCTTGAACCGCGATGGCTCTTTGGGTCTGCACTTTATCGGTGCCAACTACTACGACGGCCAAGGCTTCATGGTCCCCAAGGGCAAAATCACCAGCGCCAAGCAACTCAAGGGCGCCACAGTCTGCGTGCAATCAGGCACCACCACTGAGAAAAATTTGACCGATTACTCACGCGCCAACAAGCTCAACCTCAAGCCTGTGGTGTTTGAAAAAGTTGAAGCCGCCACTGGCGCTTACTTTGCTGGCCGTTGCCAGGCTTACACCACCGACGCATCGGGCTTGGCCTCTGTGCGCGCCAAGGAAGCCAAAGACCCAGCAGCCCACGTGATTTTGCCCGACCTCATTTCCAAAGAGCCCCTGGGCCCCATGGTGCGCCGTGGCGATGACGAGTGGTTGGCCATCAACAAGTGGGTGTTGGCTGGTTTGATTGAAGCCGAAGAGTACGGTATCACCCAAGCCAACGCAGACCAGATGAAGACCAGCGACAACCCACAAGTCGGTCGTTTGCTTGGCGCCACGGAAGATTTGGGCAAGCACTTGGGCTTGGACAAAGAGTGGCTGTTGCGCGCTATCAAGGTCACCGGCAACTACGGCGAAATGTTTGAGCGCAATGTGGGCCCCAAGACCTCCATCAACCTGCCTCGCGGCATGAACCGTCAATGGAGTCAGGGCGGCTTGCAGTACGCTGCACCGCTGCGTTGATTTTTGCCTCTTTGAAAGCATTGAATACGCCCCTTTGTGGGGCGTATTTTTTGTCAGTCCGTTTTAGTTTAGGCAACAAGCATGTCCCACTTTTCAATGACCGAGGCCCGACCCTCACCTGACAAGAAAAACCGGACCATTTCGTGGCGTAGCCGTGAGGGGCGTTCGGTCATCTACCAGATCGTCGCAATTTTGTCGGCTTTTGCGCTCATCGCCTTGCTGGTGCGCAACACTCTGGCCAACATGCGTTTGCGTGGCATCCAGAGCGGATACGACTTTTTGTTTCAACCGTTTGGCTTTGACATCAGCGAAACGGTGATCGAGTATGCGCACAACAGTTCCTACTTTGTGGCTTTTGCGATCGGCATGCTCAACACCATCAAGGTGGCCATCATCGGCATTGCCTTGGCCACTGTGGTGGGTGTGCTCATCGGCATTGGCCGATTTTCAGCCAATTTTTTGGTACAGAAAATCTGTTATGCCTATGTCGAGTTTTTCCGCAACGTGCCGATTTATTTGCAATTGCTAATTTGGTATTTGCTGTTTGCGGAAGCCTTGCCAGATTTGGACGGCGCTTGGAATGCCGGTCATTTTTACCTGAGCAAAAACGGTATTTCTTTCCCTTGGCCCGTCTGGCAGCTGGGGCAAACACTGGCCTTGGTGGGGGCAGGTTTGGGCCTGGTTTTTGGGCTGTATTACCGGCGCTTGGCGCGCGCGCACTTTGATCTAACTGGCCAGCCGCGCCCCGTTTTGTGGGTGACATTGGCCGCTACCCTGGGTTTGTCGGTGTTGGGCTGGCTAGCTGGGGGCGCCCCTTCGGAATGGGATTTGCCCAAGATGGGTGATTTCCAAATCGAAGATGGCGGTGCTTTGAGCCCTGAATTCATGGCCTTGTTGTTTGGCTTGGTGTTCTACACGGCCGCCTTCATTGCCGAAGTGGTGCGCTCGGGCATCGCTTCGGTGTCACTGGGACAGCACGAGGCAGCGGCTTCTTTGGGCCTGAGCAAAAGACAGGTCATGCGCTTGGTGGTGCTGCCACAAGCCCTGCGCGTGATCATCCCGCCTTTGACCAGCCAGTACCTGAACCTGACCAAAAACTCTTCTCTCGCGGTGGCCATCGGCTACCCCGAATTGGTCTCGATCGCCAACACCACGCTCAACCAGACTGGCCGCGCCATCGAAGCGCTGTCCATCGTGATGCTGGTGTACCTCACCTTGTCTCTCATCACTTCGGCCCTCATGAACTGGTTCAACGCCAGTGCCGCTATCCAGGAGCGCTGACATGCAAGTTTTCAAATCCATCGAAGCTCGGCCCATGCCGGGCCAAAGCGCTGGGCCACTGGCTTGGCTGCGCGTCAACTTGTTTTCGAGCACCAGCAACAGTGTGATGACCTTGTTGCTGTTGGCATTGGGGGTCTGGACGCTGATGTCGTCCATGGACTGGGCTCTTGTGCATGCCGTGTTCGGCGCCAACTTGCAGGCTTGCAACGATGTGCGCGGCGTAGGAGCTTGCTGGGGTGTGATCACCGAAAAAGGCCGTCTGATTGTGATGGGCCGCTACCCGGAGGCCGAGCATTGGCGTCCAGTGATCGCCACCGCCCTCATGCTTGGGGTGGTGGTCATCAGTTGCATGCCGCGTTTTTGGAACAAGGCTTTGCCCCTGATTTGGGCCCTCATGCTGGTGGTTTATTTCATCCTCATGAAGGGCGGCTTTATCGGCCTGACTGAGGTGGACACCGACCAGTGGGGCGGCTTTCCGCTCACGGTCATGCTCACTGTGATCTCTATGACGCTGGCGTTCCCGCTGGCCATTTTTGTGGCGCTGGGGCGTCGCTCCAACATGCCCGCCATCAAAACTTTGTGCACCCTGTATGTGGAGCTAATTCGTGGCGTGCCGCTCATTACCGTGTTGTTCATGGCCTCGTTCATGTTGCCCTTGTTCATGCCCGAGGGCGTGAAGATCGACGTGCTGGTGCGTGTGGTGGTGGGCATCACGCTGTTTTCAGCGGCTTACATGGCAGAGGTCATTCGCGGCGGCTTGCAGGCTTTGCCTAAAGGCCAGACCGAGGCGGCGGCCACCTTGGGCCTCACGTATTGGCAAACCCAGCGCATGATCGTATTGCCACAAGCTTTGGCCACCGTGGTGCCGTCCATTATGAACACCTTCATTGGCCTGTTCAAAGACACTTCGCTGGTGACCATTGTGTCGCTCTATGAGCTCACCGGTGCATTGGGCTTGGCGCTCAACTCGGACGCCGACTGGCGCCCCTTCAAAATCGAAGCCTACCTTTTTATCACCTTCATTTATTTTGCGTTCTGCTTTGCCATGTCGCGCTACAGCCTGTGGATCGAAGAGCGCACGGCCGTGAGCAAAGTCCGCTGAACGAAAGAGACCTATGACCTCCAACGCGACCCCCATCATTGAATTCAAAGGCGTGAACAAGTGGTATGCCAGCAATGGTTACCACGTGCTACGCGACGT
>CAJBLW010000363.1 GCA_903953985.1 uncultured Burkholderiales bacterium | reverse complement strand
GTGCCCCACCACCGAGGCCAATCTGGGCGACGGCATTTTTGAATTCAAGACCTGGCAAAACCACCAAGGCGCTTGGGGCATCGGCTCGGACAGCCACATCGCGGTGAACCCGGCCGAAGACCTGATGCTGCTTGAGTACAGCCAGCGCCTGTCTTTGCGGCAACGCAATGTGGCGGCCAACGAACGCCAACCGGACGTGGCCCAAGCCCTGTGGCAAGGGGCTGTGGCGGGTGGCGCGCAAGCCGCTGCTCGCCCGGTGGCCGGGCTGGCCGTGGGTCAGCAGGCCGACTTCATCGTGCTCGATGCCCATCACCCGGCCTTGGCCGGCTTGTCGCCCGACCAGATGCTGGCCAGCCATGTGTTTGCCAGCAGCCGCCAAAGTGCCGTGGCACAGGTCTGGACCGGCGGTCAGCGGGTGGTGCAAGAAGGTCGCCATGCGCTGCACGATGAGGCCATGGCGGGCTTGGTGCAAGCCCGCCGTGACTTGCTCAAAGCCTGAACTGGCTTTTTTAGACCTCGCGTGCCAGCGGTAAATTCAGCAACAGGTTTTGTGGCTTGAGCTTGAGCAGCCCCTGCTCATTCATGGCTAAGCCCAAATAAACCGGCTTGCCCTGCACGTCGGCGCGCATGTCTTGCGGCTGGTCAAAGCGCAGCTTAAACAGGCTGATGAGTTGCTGCTGGCGTTGGGCTGACAGCTCGGTGCCTTGGTAAAGGTCGTTGAGCAAAGCGGTGGCCGTGGCGTCCAGGCCCACATGCCAGCGCCAGGCCGGGTCGTCGACTTTTTGCACCGGTTCAATTTGCACCGATACGCCGAGAAAGTGTTGCACCCAACGGGTCAGCACGGCGGCCAATGCTTTGAGGCCCGAGCGGGCGTTGACCATTTTCAAAATCAAGCCGTGCGGTAATTCGTTCTGGATTTCGTGGGTCATGTCGAGCAAGAAGGCATATCGCCCCAGGCCTTCACGCTGCAACAGGTAACGGTCTTCGTTGTCCTTGTGCAGCACTTTCACATCGACCGCTTTGAGCGGCGCACCGCCTTCCATCAGCAAGCGGCCCATTTCGCCCAAGCCGCCGGTGGCTTGCAAGTTATCGAGTGTGTCGCTGTCACCCGACAGCACACGGCCATCGCGAACGGTGATGCGCTGACGTCTGAACAGCAGTTCTGCCGCACGCCAAATCCAGGCATCGTCCACGCCGCTCAACACATTGCACACAATGGCCTGCACCACCAGGTCGATGAACAAGGGCGGCAGCTGGTTGTTACCGCTCTGGATCCAACCCATGTAGGCCGCTTCGAGTGAGCCTGCGGCCTCTAATTCATCGCGAAAACGCAGAAACAGCTTGTAATTTTCACGGACATCGTCGTCCTTGAAATATTTGTAGTCTGCAGGGGTGACCTGCATATTAGGCGTCTTGGTCAGGACGGCATGCAAACGCTTTTCGGCCTTGCACGATTCGGGCACCAGCGCCAGCTCGGGGCGCTGCAGCCACAACCGCCAATAGTCGGGAGTGGCGCTGAGCCAGCCGCGTGCATTGCGCGTCAGGTGTTGGTGACCGCAGGCGGTCCAAAAGTTGTGCATGTTGGTTCTATGGTCTTGCCACTCAGCGGGGTGTCGATGCCGATTGTGCAGGTTCTGGTCAGACCATGGACTCAGGCCCAAACCACCCGGTTGCACAGCTCGTTGGGATTCGCTTCACCCGTCTGCAGTGGGAAGTGCTGAACCAGCAGTGCCGAGACTTCCTGCAGCGCCTGTGTGAGACCGCTTTCGAAGTCGCCAGTTTGCAAGTGCTGGCCCAAACCTTGAACCACCGCTTGCCAATGCGCATCCGGCACATGGCGGCTGATGCCCCGGTCGACGACGATTTCGACACAGCGTTCGGCCAGCAACAAATAGATGAGCACGCCATTGTTGTGCTCGGTGTCCCACACACGCAGCTTGCCAAACCACGACAGTGCGCGCTCACTTATAACTGCAGGCAACGGCAACTCACGCCCCACCCGCCACAGGTCGCTGTTGGGCAAGGCGGCTTCGACGCACAGAACAATTTCGCCGCTGTGCCACGCTTCACTGGCGTTCACCCGGGCCTGCAGCTGCTCGGCCATGGCCGGGGGCACCGCCCGCTCGGCGGCATGCTCGTGCATCCAGCGGTGTCGCCACCAACGTTTCCCGTGGGCCATCAGCGATTCACGCATGTCACCATCTCCCGGAGGCACCGCCGCCCCCAAAATCACCACCACCGCCCGACGAAAACCCACCGCCACCGGACCCACCCCAAGAGCCCGATGAGCCACGACCACCACCGCCCCAACCGGAAGAATCACCGCCACGGCCACGTCCCTGACTCCGCCGCACTGCAGCATTGGGCAGGGCCTGCATGAACAGCGCCGACATCAGGCCCAGCATGGCAGCGATGCCCCCCAGCCAGAGCAGACCGGTCATGCTCCAAACCACCACCCCGACCACGCCCCCGGCCCCCAATGCGCCCACGCGCTGCCCCAGCACCCGACGCAACACGCCCGTCACGGCAGGCAAAGCTACGAGCAACAAAACAGCCAAATTCAGCCAATCGACCTCGTCAGCCCCAGTGGGCTTTCCACCTTGTGCGCCTGCTTTGGGCAGCGGCAAGGCTTCGCCCTCAATGCGGGCTTGCAGGTGGCTGAGGCCGGCACGCAGCCCACCGGCCACATCGCCTTGGCGAAAGGCGGGCGTGATGACCTGCTCAATGATGCGTTGAGCCGCCAAGTCGGGCACCGCGCCTTCCAGCGACTTGGCCGGCGCGATGCGCAATCGACGGTCGTTCAGAGCCACCACCAACAAAACACCATCGCCCACATCGCGTCGACCGATCTTCCAGGCATCGCCCAGGCGTTGGGTGAAGTCGGCGATGTCCTCGGGCGCGGTGCTGGGCAAGACAAGTACCACGATCTGGGTGCCGCGCTGTTGCTCAAAGCTCTTGAGTTGCTGCTCAAGAGCTGCCACATCGCCAGGGGCCAATGTGCCGGTCTGGTCCATCACCCGGGCGGTGAGGGGTGGCACGGGCACGAGTGCTTGGGCCCAAGCAGGCGAGAGGGTCAAGATGACCCAAGCCATCATGCCCAAAAGTAGCCGCGTCAACCCCTTTGCCAAGCTGTTCCCGCCGAGCCAGCCGATGGACCAAAGCTTGGGCATGTGGGTGTGAATCACTTGCCGAAGTCCACCTTGGGCGGCGCGCTGATGGCCGCTTCGTTGGCCACTGTGAAGTTGGCCTTGGGCGCGTAGCCAAACACCATGGCCGTCAAGTTGCTCGGGAAGCTGCGGGCCAAGACGTTGTAATCCTTCACGGCAGCGATGTAGCGGTTGCGCGCCACGGTGATGCGGTTTTCGGTGCCTTCGAGCTGCACGCGCAAATCGGCAAAGCCCTGGTTGGCCTTGAGGTTGGGGTATTGCTCGGACACCACCATCAGGCGCGACAGGGCGCTGGAGAGTTGACCCTGCATGGCCTGGAACTGTTGCAGCGCCTGCGGGTTGGTCAGCACCTCGGGGGTGATCTGAAAGCTCGTCGCCTTGGCTCGCGCTTCAATGACTTTGGTCAGGGTTTCCTGCTCAAAATTGGCCTCACCCTTGACGGTGGCCACGATGTTGGGCACCAGGTCGGCACGGCGCTGGTACTGGTTGAGCACTTCGGACCAGGCCGAGGTGGTTTGCTCGTCCAGGCGCTGGAAATCGTTGTAGCCGCAACCCGTCAGGCTGAGCACCAAAGCCGTTGTGGCCATCCAGGCGCTGACGCGCATCGCAATACGGTTCATAGGTCTTTTCTCCCAAGCGGTGTGACAAACGAAAAGCTTACCTCATGTGATCGCGTGCAGACACACCCCCAGGTCAACAACCCGCGCCATTCACCGGAAAGCGGCCTGCGCCCGTGCGGCAGACCCAGTCGTCAGAGGTTGGGCGCAAGCAAACGTTGCAGGTCTTTGACTTGCACGCCGCTGCGTTGGGCCAAGTCTTGCACTTGGTCGTCGCCCACTTTGCCCACGTTGAAATACTGCGCTTCAGGATGCGCGATGTAAAAACCGCTCACGCTGGCCGCAGGCGTCATGGCCAAGCTTTCGGTCAGGCCCATGCCGATGTCCTGACACTGCAGCAAATCAAACATGGCTTTTTTGGCGCTGTGGTCGGGGCAAGCGGGGTAGCCCGGCGCGGGGCGGATGCCTTGGTATTTTTCGGCGATCAGGTCTTCGCTTGTGAGTGCTTCACCTGCGGCGTAACCCCACAAGTCGGTGCGCACTTTGTGGTGCAGGCACTCGGCCAAGGCTTCGGCCAAGCGGTCAGCCAGTGACTTGAGCAGGATGGCGCTGTAGTCGTCGTGCGCAGCTTCAAAAGCGGCGGCGCGCTTGTCGGCGCCAATGCCTGCGGTGACGGCAAACACGCCCACATGGTCTGGCGCGGTGCCTTGCGGCGCGATGAAGTCTGACAGGCAACGGCTGGGGCGCATTTCGTTGTCGATGCGCAGTTTTTCGGTCTGCTGTCGCAGGCCACGCCAAGTCATGGCTACTTGGCTTCGCGACTCGTCGGCATACAGCGCGATGTCGTCGTCATTCACGCTGTTGGCGGGGTACAAGCCCAGCACGGCGTTGGCCGTGATCCAGCGGCCATCGATGATTTTTTGCAGCATGGCCTGACCATCGGCATAGACCTTGCGGGCCTGCTCGCCCACCACCTCGTCATCGAGGATGGCGGGATAAGGCCCAGCCAAATCCCAGGTCTGGAAGAACGGGCCCCAATCGATGTATTGCGCGATCTCGGCCAGATCGTAGTTTTTGAACACGCGGCGGCCAATGAACTTGGGCGCAGCAGGCACACCTTGTGACCAGTCGATCGGCGTCTTGTTGGCGCGGGCTTGCGCCAGCGTCCACATCGGCGTTTGCTTTTTGTTGGCGTGCTGCTCGCGGACCTTGTCGTAATCGGTGTTCAGGTCGGCGATGAACTTGGCCGCTTGCTCAGACAACAAGCCTTGCGCCACACCCACGCTGCGCGAGGCATCGGGCACATAGACCACGGGGCCGGAGTAGTTGGGCGCGATCTTCACGGCGGTGTGCACGCGGCTGCAGGTGGCGCCGCCAATCAGCAGC
>CAJBLW010000362.1 GCA_903953985.1 uncultured Burkholderiales bacterium | reverse complement strand
TGCGCGGCAGCACGCGCTCGAACAAGCGTTCACGCGGGCCCCAGACGCGCTGTTCGCGCAGCGCCATGGGCAGGGGTTTGCCAGCGGCCATGGCGTCTTTCACGCGCTTCATGGCGCGGATGTCTTCTGCGATGGTGTAGTGCACCAGCACCGCCGCTTCGCCCTCGGCCTGCAGGCCGTCGAGCATGCGCTGCACCCGGGCGACCTGGCCCGACAAGACCGATTCGGACAGCTTGAACACGTCGTAGCGGGCCACGTTGACCACGGCCGACTCGACTTGCGCCTGGCTGAGTTCGCCTGCAGGGTAGAGCAAGCCCAGCTTCTGGATTTCCTGGTGGGCGGCCAGCAAATTGCCCTCTACTCGGTCGGCAAAAAATTGCAGCGTGCGCTGACCCTCTTCGCCCGCCGCCACACTTTGGCCCTGGATTTGCAGGCGTTGGGCGATCCATTGGGGCAATGCGCTGCGCTCAACAGGTTCCGTGGCGATCAGCACCCCATGGTTTTCCAAGGCGGCGAACCAGGCCCCTTTGCGGGTCGCCGCGTCCAGTTTGGGCAGCATGACCAAGGTCAAGGTGCTGTCGTTGCCCTGGGTGGATGCAGCCATTTGTTGGATGGCGGCGCTGCCCTCTTTGCCGGGCTTACCCGAAGGGATTCGCACCTCCACGACTTGTTTGTCAGCAAACAAGCTGAGCGAGCCGCCTGCGGCCAGCACCTCGCTCCAGTCGAAATGGGCCCCAGACACGGTGTGCACACTGCGCTCGGTATAACCCTGCGCACGAGCGCTGGCGCGGATGGCGTCGGCCGCCTCTTGCTGCATCAGGGGTTCGTCACCGTGCAAGATGTAAAGACTGCGCAAGCCTTTTTGCAGGTGCGCATCGAGCTGGGGCAAGGCCAGTTGCATGGCGCGAATCAGGGTTTAGCCGTCGGCAAGGCCTGGGGCTTGACGGCCGACAGTCGCCGCATGATCTGCTGCACGATGTCGGTCTGCATGTCGCGGTACATGGTGGCTTGTTCGATTTCCTTGGACAGCGCCGCGGTTTCAGTGAAGCTCAGGTCGCGTTGCTGCGACAGTTCGACGGGCTCGATCAAGTTCAGGCCTTGCGGGGTGCGTAGACGAAACTTCACACGCAAGCGCAGTTGGAGTTCTCGCACTTGGCCCGATGCATTCACACCCACCACCACCTGCTCCCGGTTTTCGCTCAAGATGTCGAGAATCGCATCGGCTGTGGCCAATTGCTTGGGCTCGCTCAGCAGCGTGATGCGGCCTGTGCCGAGCAAATTGCGGCGCAACTCCACGCCCAGGGGCGAGGTGGTCGAGAAATTAGCGTACAGGGTTTTGAACGGGTAATCACCCGCGCTGCGCAGCTGAAAGCCGCAGGCGGACAAACCGGCCAGCAAAGGCAAGGCACCGAGCACTAGGCAACATAGGCGGCGTGAAGTGTTCATCACAGGGCGATCATCAGGGAGTGCGGGCATCAGGCCATGGGCTCACAGCACCACGTTGACCAGCCGGCCAGGCACCACGATGACCTTCTTGGGCGTTGCACCAGCCGCTTGCTTGACGACGGCTTCATGGGCCTGTGCGGCAGCTTCGATCTGGGCCTTGTCAGCGCTGGCGGGCACCATAATGGCACCGCGCAACTTGCCGTTGATCTGGAGCATCAACTCGATCTGATCACGCTCCAGTGCCGACTCGTCCACAGCGGGCCAAGGCGCATCGAGCAACTCACCAGCAGCTTGGGCAAAACCCAGTTGCTGCCAGATTTCGTCGGTGATGTGCGGGCATGCGGGGTAGAGCATGCGCATCAAAAGCGAGACGCCTTCGCACAGGGCGGCGGTGTCTCCAGTGCTGCCATCGTGCTTGAAATCTTCCAGTGCGTTCAGCAGCTTCATGCACCCAGACACCACGGTGTTGTATTGCATGCGCTCGTAGTCGTAGCTCACCTGCTTGAGCACGAGGTGTATTTCACGGCGCAGGGCTTTGGCCGATTCGCCCAAATTGGCTTGGCTCAGATCTTGGCCTGTAGCTAAGCGCAGCAACCCGTGGTGCTTGAAGGCGAAGTTCCACACCCGGCGCAAGAAACGGTAGCTGCCTTCCACGGCCGAATCGTTCCACTCCAGGGTCACTTCGGGCGGCGCAGTGAACATGGTGTACATGCGCGCTGTGTCGGCACCGTATTTTTCGATCAGGTCCTGTGGGTCCACGCCGTTGTTTTTCGACTTGGACATGGTGCCCACGCCTTCGTAGTCGATGGCGGTGCCCACGCTGAGACGCCCGTCACCGCTGTCGGCTTCGTTCTTGAGCTTGGCACCGACCACTTTGCCGGTCTCGTCCAGCACATGCTCGACATCGTGTGGCCAGAAGTAGTCTTTGCCGCCCTTGGCGGTGCGGCGCGAGTAAATGTGATTGAGCACCATACCCTGCGTGAGCAGCTTGCTGAAGGGCTCGTCCACCTTGACGAGACCCAAGTCACGCATGACCTTGGTCCAGAAGCGGGCGTAGAGCAAGTGCAGGATGGCGTGCTCGATACCACCGATGTACTGGTCCATGCCGCTGCCGCCAGTAGCCAGTTGTTGGTCACGCATCCAATAATCCGCGCCCTCGCCCACCATGCCATCAGCCTTGGTCGGGTCGCAATATCGCATGAAATACCAGGACGAATCCACAAAGGTGTCCATGGTGTCGGTCTCGCGGAGTGCAGGTTTGCCGCACACCGGGCAAGCGACCCCAGCATGAAAGGCTTCGTGCTTGTGAAGCGGGTTGCCCGAGCCGTCGGGAATGCAGTCTTGCGGCAGCACCACAGGCAGGTCTTTTTCGGGCACGGGCACAGCGCCGTGCTCATCGCAATGGATGATCGGGATCGGTGTGCCCCAGTAACGCTGGCGGCTCACGCCCCAGTCACGCAGACGCCAGGTGGTTTTCTTCTCGCCCAAGCCTTTGGCAGCGAGCAACTCGGCCACTTTGTAAACGGCAGCTTTTTGCGTCAAACCATCGAGCTCGCCGGAGTTGATGCAGACGCCGTCTTTGGTGGCATACCACTCTGACCATGCGGTTGCATCGAAGACCTCAGAGGCCTTGGCGTTGCCTGCGTTGGGCAACGATGTTGAGCTTGCGTCTGAGGCGCCCGGCGCAGGCGACGACAAGGCCGGGGCACGTGCAGCGACAACCTGCTTGATGGGCAATGCGTATTTCAAGGCAAACGCAAAGTCGCGCTCGTCGTGCGCCGGCACGCCCATCACAGCACCATCGCCGTAGCTCATGAGCACATAGTTGCCGACCCAGACCTCAACTTGAGCGCTGGTGAGCGGGTGCGAGACGAACAGGCCCGTGGGCATGCCCTTTTTCTCTTGGGTGGCCATTTCGGCCTCGGTCGTACCGCCGCTCTTGCACTCGTCCAGAAACGCTGCCAAAGCGGGGTTGCTGGCCGCAGCGTGCAGCGCCAGAGGATGCTCAGCCGCCACCGCGCAAAACGTCACGCCCATGATGGTATCGGCGCGGGTGGTGAAGACGTACATCTTGCCGTCGCCGATCAAAGCGCCGTCGGCACCAGTGATGGTGTGGGGAAAAGCAAAGCGCACCCCTTCAGATTTGCCAATCCAGTTTTCCTGCATCAAGCGCACTTTGTCGGGCCAGCCGTTGAGGGTGGCCTTCTCGTTGCCGATTTGGACATGGTCCAGCAGCTCTTGCGCATACTGAGTGATGTTCAGGTAGTAACCTGGAATCTCGCGCTTTTCAACAGGAGCACCCGTGCGCCAGCCTTTGCCGTCGATGACCTGCTCGTTGGCCAGAACGGTCTGGTCCACCGGGTCCCAGTTGACGACCTGGGTCTTGCGGTAGGCGATGCCTTTTTCGAGCATCTTCAAAAACAACCACTGGTTCCACTTGTAATACGTCGGGTCGCAGGTGGCGACTTCGCGCGACCAGTCGATGGCCAAACCCATCGCCTGCATCTGCTTTTTCATGTAAGCGATGTTCTCGTACGTCCATTTGGCCGGAGGCACGCCGTTCTTCAAAGCGGCATTTTCAGCAGGCAGACCAAACGCGTCCCAGCCCATGGGCATCAGGACGTTGTAGCCCTTCATGCGCAGGCTGCGCGTGAGCATGTCATTGATGGTGTAGTTGCGCACATGGCCCATGTGCAGCTTGCCGCTGGGGTAGGGCAACATGGAGCAGGCGTAATACTTTTGCTTGGGGCTACCGTTTTTATCTTTGGCGTGTTCGACCACGCGGTAGGCGTCGGCTAGGGTCCAGGCGGCTTGCGCGGCGCGCTCGACCTCGGTGTGGTTGTATTTGTCTTGCATGGGGGGAAAGTCTAAGTCCCTGAGCAGACAGGGAAACCTATCGATTTTAGGGCTTGCGCTCGGTCACAAAGCCGATGCGGCTCAAGCCCGCTTGCTGAGCCAGCCCCATGACTTCGACCACCCGGCCGTAAGGCACTTTGACATCGGCCTGCAACTGCACTTCTGGCAACTCTTCAACGCCGTCTTGTGTGGCTTGGTTGGCACGCGTACGCAGGGCGTTGGCCAATGCATCTAAGTCGATTAATTCTTTGTCTAAATAAATATCGCCTTGTGCGTTGATGGCAATAGACACCACCCGTTGCGCCGCTCCGGTGGGGGCAGATTGCGCCTTGGGTAAATCGAGCTTTAAGGCGCTCATCATCAAAGGCGTGGTGATGATGAAAATCACCAACAAGACCATCATCACATCGACCAAGGGCGTGACGTTGATCTCGCTCATTGGCTTTTGCTCAGCCACACGCTCGAATCGACCGAAGGCCATCAGAGTGCGCGCACGTCGTGCGCAAATCCTTCGAGTTCGTGCTCGAGTCGGTTGATCATGCGACCCATCACATTGAATGCCAGTACAGCCGGCAAAGCAACGCCCAAACCCGCAGCGGTCATGATGAGCGATTCACCCACAGGACCCGCCACTTGTTCGATAGAAAGCTGGCCTGCTGTCGCAATGCCAGTGAGCGCGTGGAAGATGCCCCAAACCGTTCCAAGCAAACCTACAAAAGGTGCTGTAGCGCCCACGGTCGCCAACACAACTTGTCCCCATTGAAGGCGTTGCAACACGTTGTGCAGTGCATCACGTAATACGCGCGTGCGTTGGGTATGGATATCACCTCGCGCGCCAAGCGTGTTGGGCATGAGAAGTT
>CAJBLW010000361.1 GCA_903953985.1 uncultured Burkholderiales bacterium | reverse complement strand
TGGCGCAAGTCAGCGCGCAGCAGGTGGCGCTGGCGCGTACCTTGGGGGCCACGCCATGGCGGGCGTTTTGGCGGGTCGAGTGGCCGGTGATGGCCCCCTGGCTGGTGTCGGCCCTGTGCTTGGTGTTTTTGTATTGCTTCACCGGCTTTGGCCTGGCTCTGGTGCTGGGAGGACAGCGCTGGGCCACGGTGGAGGTGGAGATTTACACCCTGATTGCGCACGAACTGGCGCTAGGGCCCGCAGCGGCCTTGGCCGTGGCCATGTTGGCGCTGACCGGGGGCGTGGCTTGGGCTTATGCCTGGGTGGAGCGGCGCTTGGCGAATCCGGCGCGCATCACCCCGGTGGCACGCCGCCCTTTGAGGGGAGCGGGCATGTGGATCTGGGCGTTTTGGGCGCTGGCGCTGGGCGCTTGGGGCTTGCTGTGCGGCGCACCGCTGTTGGCGCTGTTGGCGCAGGGCTTGCGCGCAGCAGTTTGGGGGGAGGGTGCGGCGGTGTGGGCCGATCCTGAGACTTGGCTGGCTTTGCGCAACACCTTGCAGTTCACCGCGATGGCGCTCTTGCTGGCCACGGCTTTGGGTTTGCTGTATGCATTGGCGGGGCATGCCTTGCGGTCTTGGCCGCGCTGGGGCCTGGCCTGGCGGGCCAGTGCTTATGCGCCCTTGGTGGTCTCGCCCGTGGCGCTGGCCTTTGGTTTGTTGCTGATGTACCCGCAGTGGTTGGCCAGTTTGCCCCTTTTGGTGGCGGCCTATGCTTTACTGGCCTATCCGTTTGTGGCCAAAGCACTGTCGGCGGCCTTGGACGCCATGCCCGAGCAGTACGCCCAAGCCGCCGCCACTTTGGGGGCACGGCCGTTGCGGGTGTTTTGGCGTGTCACGCTGCCCATGGTGGCTTTGGCCTTGCGGCGGGGCATGGCCTTCGCAGCGGCCACCATGCTGGGGGAGTTTGCGGTCTCGTTGCTGCTGTCGCGGCCCGAGTGGCTGACCTTAAGCACCTTGATCTACCAGCGCCTGGGGCGCCCTGGCGCGGGCAATCTGGACGCGGCGTTGGTGCTGTCGGCCAGTTTGATGGTGTTGGCGCTGCTGGTGTTTGTGTTGATCGAAGGCCGACCGGTTTCTGGCACCTCGCCTGCGGCAAGCCAAGCCCGGCGCAGGGCCGCTGCGTCCTCTCCTCCCACCCCTGCGGCCTGAAGGTCTGCACACCCGATTTGAACCATGCTTGAACTGCGACACATTCACCACCATTGGACCGGCCCGAACGGTCAGCCCCAGCCTTTGCTGCTGGATGTGAACCTGCAAGTGGCACGCGGAGAAACCGTGGCCTTGTTGGGGGCCTCCGGCAGTGGCAAAAGCACGCTGCTCAAAATCATCGCGGGGCTGGAATTACCCGAGTCGGGCAGCGTCTGGCTGGAGGGTCAGGACATCAGCGCCTGGCCCCCCGAGCGACGTCGGTTGGCGTTGATGTTTCAAGACTATGTGCTGTTCCCGAACCTGAACGTGCAGGACAACGTGGCCTTTGGTTTGGTCGAGCAAGGTGTACCGCGCAACCAGGCGCGTGAGCGCGCCAACGATCTGCTGCAGCGCTTTGGATTGGCGGGGCGGGGCAGCGATCCGGTGGCCACTTTTTCCGGCGGCGAGCAGCAACGCGTGGCACTGGCGCGGGCACTCATCACCCAGCCGCGGGCGCTGCTGCTCGACGAGCCGTTTTCTGCACTGGACTCTGAGCGACGCGAGAGCCTTCGCGCAGAATTTGCACAGCGCATTGCCGAGCATGGCATGCGCGCGGTGCTGGTCACGCACGACGAGGCCGAAGCCCGCACCATGGCCAGCGCCGCGTGGCGTTTGCAAGGCGGTGTTTTGAGCCCCTTGTGGTGAGTGCGGACCTCAGGGGGCCGTTTGAGGCAGGGTCTCGTCCGGGGGGTCTTCATCCTAAACCCTGGGCACCGCATGGTGCTGTTGTGTTGAGCGGGCGCCTCAAAGCCCCAGCGCTTGCCAGACCCGTATGGCGGCATAGGCATCGTTGGCCGCATAGACCAGTTGCGCTTCACTGAGTTGGGCGTTGGCCCAGTTGCTGGTGGCGGCTTTCTTGGACTTGATGAAGCGCTGATTGAACAGCACGGCCACCGCGCCTTTGACGCCCATGTCCTTGCGGTAACCGCGCTCGCGAAAGAGGATGTTGAGCTCCAGGATGCCTTGGGGTTCGATGCCCAATTTGTGCACGATGCGCTTGCGGTCATCGCCCAGACCAAAACCGGCTTTGACAATGCCGCTGCAGGCCAACAATTGCGCGGCAACCGCGCTGCATTCGGGGTCGTGCAACTGGAACACCCAGGCCCGTTCGGGGGTGGACAACTGCAGGACGTGCGGCCCGTCTGACTGCTCTCCCACGCGGAAAGTGGGCTTGGACTCGGTGTCGAAACCCCAGGCAGACGCTTTCATGAGGGCATCCCAGGCACTTTGCGCCTGCTGGCCGGTGTTGACGAGTGTGATGCGGTCCAGACCCAGTCGCTCAAAAGGCGGAAGCAGGGCGATGGCGTCTTTGTCGGGGGTGGGGTGCTGGGTGGACATGGTGCTTTCAAGGGAAGCCCATCATAGTGGTTGCGCTGTGCGGGGCATGGAAAAACCAAGGTGACACGGGCATGTTGGACCTTGCCAAATAATTATCAAGGTGTGCGAATGCTGAAGTTTGTTTGATTCGTTTTACAAGGAGACAAGCCATGTTGATGAATTTTTTCAAAAGACTTTCTGTGTTGTTGGCCCTCGGGTGGTCCGCGGCAACTTGGGCGCAGGGGACTTATCCCCAAAAGCCGGTCACTTTGATCGTGCCATTCCCGGCAGGCGGCATCGCTGATTTGTCGGCCCGTGCGCTCAAGCCTTCGCTGGACAAAGCTTTGGGCCAGCCGGTGACGATCGTGAACCGTCCAGGGGCCTCGGGCGCCATTGGTGCGGCGGCGGTCGCCAATGCCACTGCAGACGGTTACACCCTGATGTACACCTTGTCGAGTGTGGCCAGCGTTCCAGAGCAAGCGGTGCTCAATGGCCAAAAGGCC
>CAJBLW010000360.1 GCA_903953985.1 uncultured Burkholderiales bacterium | reverse complement strand
TTGTGGCCAGAAATAATCTTTACCACCTTTGTCGGTGCGGCGCGAATAAATGTGGTTCAGCACCATGCCTTGTGTGAGCAACTTGGTGAAGGGTTCGTCCACTTTGATCAGGCCCAAATCTCGCATCACTTTGGTCCAAAAGCGCGCATACAGCAAGTGCAAAATGGCGTGTTCAATACCACCAATGTACTGGTCCATCGGCATCCAGTAGTCAGCGCCTTCGGCCACCATCTTGTCGGTATTGGCCGGATCGCAATAGCGCATAAAGTACCAAGACGAATCGACAAAGGTGTCCATGGTGTCGGTCTCTCGGCGCCCTGGTTTGCCGCACACAGGGCACACCACGCCAGCATGAAAGCCTTCGTGTTTGTTCAGCGGATTGCCTGATCCATCGGGGATGCAGTCTTGCGGCAACACCACGGGCAGATCTTTTTCGGGTACAGGCACTGCGCCGTGTTCGTCGCAATGAATGATAGGGATGGGCGTGCCCCAATAACGCTGGCGGCTAATGCCCCAATCGCGCAAACGCCAGGTGGTTTTTTTCTCGCCCAAGCCCTTGGCGGCCAAGTCGTTAGCCACCGCTTCTAAAGCGTCTTTGAAATTCAGACCGTCGTATTGGCCCGAGTTGACCAACACGCCATTGGCTTTGTCGCCAAAGCCGTCGTGCCATTCGGTGTGACTGAAGGCCACGCCTTTGGAGGCCACCACTTGCTGAATTGGGAGTTTGTATTTCAAAGCGAATTCAAAATCACGCTCGTCGTGGGCTGGTACGCCCATCACGGCGCCATCGCCATAGCTCATGAGCACATAGTTGCCCACCCACACTTCAACAGGCTTGCCTGTGAGCGGGTGCGAGACGAACAAGCCCGTGGGCATGCCTTCTTTTTCTTTGACGGCCAACTCGGCTTCGGTGGTGCCGCCTTTTTGGCAGGTCTCGATGAAAGTGGCCAAGGCAGGTTGTGTGAGTGCAGCATGCGCAGCCAAAGGATGCTCGGGCGCCACCGCACAAAACGTGACGCCCATGATGGTGTCCGGGCGTGTGGTGAACACATACATCTTGCCGTCTTGAATGAGCTGACTATCGGCGCCGCGAATGTCGTGCGGAAACGCAAAGCGCACGCCGGTGGATTTGCCGATCCAGTTTTCTTGCATGAGCTTCACGCGCTCGGGCCAGCCGGGCAACTTGTCGCCTGTGACAAAGTCAAGAAGCTCTTCAGCGTAATCCGTAATCTTCAAATAGTAGCCAGGGATCTCGCGCTTCTCGACCACTGCGCCCGTGCGCCAGCCTTTGCCGTCGATCACTTGCTCGTTGGCCAACACCGTTTGATCAACCGGATCCCAATTGACGACCTGTGTTTTGCGATAGGCCACGCCCTTCTCGAGCATCTTCAAGAACAACCATTGGTTCCACTTGTAGTAGCTGGCATCGCACGTGGCCACCTCGCGGCTCCAGTCGATGGCCAGGCCCATGGCCTGCATCTGCTTCTTCATGTAAGCGATGTTTTCGTAGGTCCACTTGGCGGGCGGCACACCGTTTTTAAGGGCCGCATTTTCGGCCGGCAAAC
>CAJBLW010000359.1 GCA_903953985.1 uncultured Burkholderiales bacterium | reverse complement strand
GGCCTGGTTCAGGGTCAAAAGGGAACCCGCTGTAGCAGGTTAAAATCTAAAGTTGACCTAATTCCCTGGGGTGGTCGTAGTGACCGCCCCTTTGTATTTGCGCGGGTGGCGAAATTGGTAGACGCACCAGGTTTAGGTCCTGACGTCCGCAAGGATGTGCGGGTTCGAGTCCCGCCCCGCGCACCACTTTGAGAGAGCTTGCGATGCACTTCACGGCTGTAAAGCTGATGAAGACCGCAAATGTTATTTTTATTATTGGAGATTCATGATGGCTGTTACCGTTGAAACCCTGGAAAAGCTGGAACGCAAAATTACGCTGTCCCTGCCCGTTGGCGCTATTCAATCTGAAGTCGAAACGCGCCTGAAGAAAATGGCACGCACGGTCAAGATGGACGGTTTTCGTCCCGGCAAAGTGCCCATGAATGTGGTGTCGCAGCGTTATGGTTACTCGGTTCACTATGAAGTGATGAACGACAAAGTTGGCGAGGCCTTTGCCCTGGCTGCCAACGAAGCCAAATTGCGCGTGGCCGGCCAGCCCCGCATCAGCGAAAAAGAAGGCGCCCCCGAGGGTGAGCTGACCTTTGACGCCATCTTTGAAGTTTTCCCAGATGTCAAAATTGGTGACTTGGCGAGCGCCGAAGTTGAAAAAATCACAGCTGATGTGAACGATGCCGCCATTGACAAGACCGTAGATATTCTGCGTAAGCAGCGCCGTACATTCGCCCAACGTGCCCATGATGCCGCCGCCCAAGATGGTGACCGTGTCACGGTTGATTTTGAAGGCAAGATGGACGGCGAAGTATTTGCCGGCGGTAAAGCCGATGACTTCCAGTTCATTTTGGGTGACGGCCAGATGCTCAAAGAGTTTGAAGATGCAACCCGTGGCATGAAGATCGGTGAGAGCAAAACCTTCCAGTTAGCCTTTCCCGCTGATTACCATGGCAAGGACGTCGCCGGTAAAACCGCTGACTTCATGGTCACGCTGAAAAAGGTAGAGGCTGCCAATTTACCCGAAGTCAACGATGCCTTGGCCAAAACACTCGGTATCGTAGAAGGCACGGTTGAAGGTCTGCGCGCAGACATCAAGAAAAATTTGGAGCGCGAAGTCAAATTCCGTCTGCTGGCCCGCAACAAGCAAGCCGCCATGGAAGCCCTCTTGACCAAAGCTGAGCTCGATCTGCCCAATGCCAGCGTCCAGTCAGAGCTGAACCGTCTGCTGGAAGGCGCCCGCGCCGAACTCAAGCAGCGCGGCGTCAAGGATGCCGACAAAGCGCCAATTCCTGAAGATGTGTTCCGCCCTCAAGCTGAACGTCGCGTGCGCTTGGGTCTGGTGGTGGCTGAGCTGGTTCGCGCCAACAGCCTGCAAGCCAAGCCCGAGCAGATCAAGGCCCACGTTGAAGAGCTGGCCGCCAGCTACGAAAAACCTGCTGACGTGATGCGTTGGTACTACAGCGACAACAACCGTATGGCTGAAGTCGAAGGCGTTGTGATTGAAAACAACGTGACTGAATTCCTGATGGGTAAAGCCAAAATCAGCGAAAAGAGTGTATCTTTTGACGAGTTGATGGCCCAAAACTGAAGCTTGCGCCCTCAGGCGCGGTAACGATGGGGCTGGTGCCGGGCTTGCAGTCCAGCATCCAAGCCCCATTTCATTTGCGGAACACTATTTTTCGGTACATTACTGGCATATCTGGAGACAACATGAACGTGCGATTTGGTGGAATGGATACACAAGCCCTGGGTATGGTGCCCATGGTGATTGAGCAGTCGGGGCGCGGTGAGCGTTCTTACGACATTTATTCGCGCCTGCTGAAAGAGCGGGTGATTTTTCTGGTGGGTCCGGTCAATGACCAGACCGCCAACCTGGTGGTGGCCCAGTTGCTGTTTTTGGAGAGCGAAAACCCTGAAAAGGACATTTCGCTTTACATCAACTCGCCCGGCGGCTCGGTGAGTGCGGGCATGGCGATCTACGACACCATGAATTTCATCAAGCCTGATGTGTCCACGCTGTGCAACGGCATGGCCGCCAGCATGGGCGCGTTCTTGCTGTCTTCGGGTGCCAAGGGCAAGCGTTTTTCCTTGCCCAACTCCAAGATCATGATTCACCAGCCCTTGGGTGGTGCGCGAGGTCAGGCCACCGAGATCGAGATCGCTGCTCGAGAAATCGTCAAAACCCGTGCCCACTTGAACCGCATCTTGTCCGAGAACACCGGCCAACCGCTGGCCAAGATTGAACTGGATACCGAGCGCGACTATTACCTGTCGGCCACCGAGTCCAAAGACTACGGTTTGATCGACGAAGTCATCTCCAAACGCGCTTGAGGGTGGCTGGGCTTCCCGGCGCTCTGGCTGACGGCGTTGACCTCTAAAGGTGAACGCCGTTTTTCTTTCGTTATCATTGATGAATTCCGGATTCCGAGGCGACATTTATGGCCGATAAAAAAGGCTCAAGCACTGAGAAAAACCTGTTCTGCTCCTTTTGCGGCAAAAGCCAGCACGAGGTCAAAAAGCTGATCGCGGGGCCGTCGGTATTCATCTGCGACGAATGCATTGATTTGTGCAATGACATCGTGCGCGACGAGCTGGCTTCCACCACCTCCGTGGGTGAGGGCGTCAAAGAGGGCTTGCCAACCCCGCTGGACATCAAGACCAACCTCGACAACTACGTGATTGGTCAAGAAAAAGCCAAACGCAGCTTGGCGGTCGCGGTGTACAACCACTACAAGCGACTGAAACACAAAGAGAGTGCCAAGAAAGACGATGTTGAGTTGGCCAAGAGCAACATCTTGTTGATCGGCCCCACCGGGTCGGGCAAGACCTTGCTGGCCCAGACCATGGCCCGGATGCTGGATGTGCCCTTTGTCATGGCCGACGCCACCACCCTGACCGAAGCCGGTTATGTGGGCGAGGACGTGGAAAACATCGTGGCCAAGTTGCTGCAAACCTGCAATTACGACGTCGAACGTGCCCAGCGCGGCATCGTCTACATCGACGAAATTGACAAGATCACCCGCAAGTCAGACAACCCCTCAATCACCCGTGACGTGTCGGGAGAGGGTGTGCAACAAGCCTTGCTGAAATTGGTCGAAGGCACCATGGCCAGCGTCCCCCCGCAAGGCGGACGCAAGCACCCCAACCAGGACTTTTCACAGATCGACACGACCAACATCTTGTTCATTTGTGGCGGTGCTTTCGCGGGCTTGGAAAAAGTCATCGAAAACCGCACGGAATCCGGTGGCATTGGCTTTGGCGCAACAGTCAAGAGCAAAAAGCAGCGCTCGCTCACCGACGTCTTCAACGAAGTCGAGCCCGAAGACCTGATCAAGTTTGGCTTGATACCCGAGCTGGTGGGCCGCTTGCCGGTGGTGGCTACTTTGGCGGAGCTTAGCGAAGATGCGTTGGTGCAAATTCTGACCGAACCGAAAAACGCGGTGGTCAAACAGTTCACCAAGCTGCTGGCCATGGAAGGCGTCGAACTGGAGGTGCGCCCCAACGCCCTCGCGGCCATGGCCCGCAAGGCGCTGGCCCGCAAGACCGGTGCCCGAGGCCTGCGCTCCATCATGGAGCAAGCCCTGATTGACACGATGTTTGAGTTGCCTAACCAGGCGAACGTTGAAAAAGTGGTGGTAGACGAGTCGGTCATCGACGACAACAAGCCGCCGCTGCTGGTTTACCGCGAGTCGGCCAAGCAGGCCTGACCCACAGAGGCCGTACTGCCATGAATACCCTTTCTCAACAATGGGTTGAAATCGCAGATTCAGCAACCATGTGCAGTTAAATTGACCCGAGGGACACACCATGTCTGGACATACACCTTTGCCGCCCACTCTGATTGAACTGCCCATGTTGCCGCTGCGCGACGTGGTGGTGTTTCCTCACATGGTGATTCCGCTTTTTGTAGGGCGCCCCAAAAGCATCAAGGCGCTGGAGTCGGCCATGGCCGCCGAACGCCGCATCATGCTGGTGGCCCAAAAGACAGCCGCCAAGGACGAACCGGGCGTTGAAGACATGTTCGACGTGGGCTGTGTCTCCACCATCTTGCAGATGCTCAAATTGCCTGACGGCACGGTGAAGGTGCTGGTCGAAGGTCAGCAACGCGCCCTGGTCAAGTCCATCGTGGATGGCGAGGCGCATTTTGTGGCTGCTGTTACCCCTGTGGACCCGGTTTCCGAAAAGTCCGATGACAGCAGCGAGATCGAGGCATTGCGTCGCGCTGTGATGCAGCAGTTCGACCAGTACGTCAAACTCAACAAAAAAATTCCACCGGAAATCCTGACCTCGATCTCCAGCATTGATGATCCCGGACGCCTGGCCGATACGATCGCAGCCCACTTGCCGCTCAAGTTGGAAAACAAGCAACAAGTGCTTGACCTGGCCAACATCAAATCACGTTTGGAAAACCTGTTCGCCCAGTTGGAGCACGAGGTGGACATTCTGAATGTGGACAAGCGCATCCGTGGCCGCGTCAAACGCCAGATGGAAAAGAATCAGCGCGATTTCTACCTGAACGAGCAGGTCAAGGCCATCCAGAAAGAACTGGGCGATGGCGAAGAGGGCGCGGACATCGAGGAAATTGAAAAGAAGATCAAAGCCGCCAAGATGTCGGCCGAGGCCCGCAAAAAAGCCGATGGCGAGTTGAAAAAACTCAAGCTCATGTCGCCTATGTCGGCCGAAGCCTCGGTGGTGCGCAACTACCTGGACGTGCTCATTGGCTTGCCTTGGGGTAAAAAAACGAAACTCAAACATGATCTGGCCAACGCCGAAGAGGTGCTCAACCAGGATCATTACGGCCTTGACAAGGTCAAAGATCGCATCTTGGAATACCTTGCTGTGCAGCAGCGCGTGGATAAGGTCAAGGCCCCCATTCTGTGCTTGGTTGGGCCACCTGGCGTGGGTAAGACCTCGCTTGGCCAATCCATTGCCAAAGCTACGGGTCGCAAATACGTGCGCATGGCTCTGGGTGGCATGCGTGACGAGGCTGAAATTCGGGGGCATCGCCGCACCTACATTGGCGCCTTGCCCGGTAAGGTGCTCCAAAACCTGAGCAAGGTGGGCGCCAAGAACCCGCTGTTCTTGCTCGACGAAATCGACAAGCTTGGCACGGATTTTCGGGGTGACCCGTCCAGTGCTTTGCTGGAGGTGCTGGATCCTGAGCAAAACCACACCTTCGGTGACCATTACGTCGAGGTTGATTTTGACCTGAGCGATGTGATGTTCGTGGCCACCTCCAACTCGATGAACATCCCCTCGGCCCTGTTGGACCGGATGGAGGTGATCCGTTTGTCCGGCTACACCGAAGACGAAAAAACCAGCATTGCCATGAAGTATTTGCTGCCTAAGCAATTGACCAACAACGGCGTGAAGGATTCCGAATTGCAGGTGACCGAAGAGGCCGTGCGCGATGTCGTGCGTTACTACACCCGCGAAGCCGGTGTACGGTCGTTGGAGCGCGAATTGGGCAAGATTTGCCGCAAGGTGGTCAAGGCTTTACTTCTCAAGCAAATGACGCCTCAGGTGGTGGTCAACGAAGACAACTTGAATGACTTTTTGGGTGTGCGCAAGTACACCTACGGCCGTGCCGAGCAAAAGAATCAAGTGGGCCAGGTCGTCGGTTTGGCCTGGACCGAGGTGGGCGGCGATTTACTGACCATCGAAGCAGCCCTGATGCCCGGCAAAGGCGTGATCACCCGCACCGGATCGCTGGGCGATGTGATGAAAGAGTCCGTGGAGGCTGCCCGCACCGTGGTGCGCAGCCGCTCGCGCCTCTTGGGCATCAAAGACGAGGTCTTTGAGAAAAAAGACCTGCACATCCACGTGCCCGATGGCGCCACGCCCAAGGATGGTCCGAGTGCAGGCGCGGCCATGACCACGGCCATGGTGTCGGCCATGACGGGTATTCCGGTGCGTGCCGATGTGGCCATGACCGGTGAGATCACTCTTCGCGGTGAAGTCACGGCCATTGGTGGCCTGAAAGAAAAATTGCTGGCTGCCTTGCGCGGGGGCATCAAGACCGTGCTGATCCCCGAAGACAACGTCAAAGACTTGCAGGACATTCCTGAGAATGTCAAAAACGGTCTGGAAATAGTGCCCGTCAAGTGGATCGACCAGGTGCTGGAGGTGGCTTTGGAAGCCAAGCCAACGCCCTTGAGTGACGAAGAAGTAGCCGCTGCTGCCTTGACCGCCGTACCTTCGACGGTCAAAGCCGATGCGGTGAAGCATTGACGCAAAATTTTCAGGTCGGCTTCCAAGTCGGCCTGAAATTGAATTACAATTTGACCATTGAAGCGAGCGAGGCATACAATGCCAAGTTCTCTAAAATACGCGGGAATAGCTCAGTTGGTAGAGCGCAACCTTGCCAAGGTTGAGGTCGCGAGTTCGAGCCTCGTTTCCCGCTCCAAATACCTGAAAGAAGTGCCAATATCTT
>CAJBLW010000358.1 GCA_903953985.1 uncultured Burkholderiales bacterium | reverse complement strand
CTGCCCGAGTGGATGGCGCAAGCCCTGCAAGCCCAGTTGGGTGAGGATTTTTGGGACTTGGCCGAACACCTGCAACAGCCCGGCACCTTGGACTTGCGCGTGAACATGCTCAACGCCACGCGAAGCGACATCCAAAAAGAGTTGGCGCAAGCAGGCATCCCCTCTGAGCCCACGCCGTATTCGCCTTGGGGCCTGCGCTTGCAAGGCAAGCCTGCGCTGCAAAAAACCGATGCCTTCACCCGGGGTGCCATCGAAGTGCAAGATGAAGGGTCGCAGCTCTTGGCCTTGCTGGTGGACGCCCATCGGGGCGAGATGGTGGTGGACTTTTGCGCGGGCGCGGGTGGTAAAACTCTGGCGCTGGGCGCGTCCATGCGCAGCACGGGCCGCTTGTACGCTTTCGATGTGTCCGGCCACCGCCTCGATGCCCTCAAGCCGCGCATGGCGCGCAGCGGCTTGTCCAACGTGCACCCGGCTGCGATTGCCCACGAGCGCGACGACCGCGTCAAACGGTTGGCGGGCAAGATTGACCGCGTGTTGGTCGATGCGCCTTGTTCGGGACTGGGCACCTTGCGCCGCAACCCCGACTTGAAATGGCGGCAAAAGCCCCAAGCTGTGCAGGAGTTGACCGAGAAGCAACAAGCTATTCTGCAAAGCGCCTCGCGCATGGTCAAGTCGGGCGGACGTTTGGTGTATGCCACCTGCAGTGTGTTGCCCGAAGAAAACGAACTGATCGCGCGAGCCTTCAGCGCCGCCAACCCGGACTTTGTCCCCTTGAACGTGGCGCAAGAGCTCGACAGGCTCAAAGTGCCCCACGCAGCCAGCCTGTGCTCACCGGCCCCATCGGGCGATGCCCACCCCGATGCCCCACCAGCCGGCACATTCCTGAGGCTGTGGCCCCATCGCCATGCCACGGATGGGTTTTTTGCCGCAGCCTGGGTTAAAAAGTAATACTTTGAGACCCTTATCGGCCGAAGTCGGTCGAAAACGCTGTCCTTTTTGGGGCAGCAAACTTAAAATCGTCAGATTGCCTGGATTCAGGCGCCAGTAGAAAGACAGACTCATGTTGTTGCCTGATTGGGCTTTTTTGGATGCAGTGGTTCACTGGATGGGCAACGGCCTGTTCGACCTGGCTTGGTGGCAAATGGTGTTGATCACCTTGGCCCTGACCCACATCACCATCGCCAGCGTCACCATTTTCCTGCACCGTCACCAGGCGCATCGCGCCTTGGACCTGCACGCTATTCCTTCGCACTTTTTCCGTTTCTGGCTGTGGCTGACCACGGGCCAGGTGACCAAGGAGTGGGCGGCCATCCACCGCAAGCACCACGCCAAGTGCGAGCAAGCCGAAGACCCGCACAGCCCCCATGTGCACGGCATCAAAACCGTGTTGTTCACGGGCGCTGAGCTGTACCGCAAGGAATCCAAGAACAAGGAAACGCTGCAGCGTTACGGTCACGGCACGCCCGACGACTGGATCGAGCGCAACCTGTACACCCGCTTTTCCTGGCAAGGTGTGGCCCTGATGCTGATCATCGATGTGGCGTTGTTTGGCTTTTTGGGCCTGACCGTCTGGGCGGTGCAAATGGCCTGGATCCCGATCACGGCGGCTGGCATCATCAACGGTGCAGCCCACTACTGGGGCTACCGCAACTTTGAGGCGCACGACGCCAGCACCAACATCTCGCCTTGGGGCATCCTGATCGGTGGCGAAGAGTTGCACAACAACCACCACACTTACCCCACCTCGGCCAAGTTGTCGGTCAAGCCTTACGAGTTCGACATCGGCTGGTTGTACATTCGCGTGCTCGAAACTTTGGGCATGGCCACCGTCAAGAAGACACCGCCGCGCCTGGCTTACGGCGACATCCGCCCTGTGGCCGACGAAAAGACCCTGGAAGCCCTTATCGCCAACCGTTATGAAGTGATGGCCGGCTACGCGCGCAATGTGCGCGCTGTGATGCAGCAAGAGGCCGACAAACTCAAGCTCGACGCCAACGTCTTGCAAGCTGCCAAGCGCTGGTTGCACCGCGACAGCGCCAATGTGCCTGTATCTGCCCAGGCCCAGCTCAAACAAGCCCGAGCCGCCAGCCCGGTGCTCGACAAAATGGTGCAAATGCGCGAAGAGCTTAGCCAAATTTGGCTGAACACCTCGCATTCGCGCGAGCAATTGGCCGCTGACCTGCAGGCCTGGTGCCGCCGGGCTGAAGAAAGCGGCATCGCTGCTTTGCGTGATTTCTCAGTCAAATTGCGTGCGGTGCGTCAAACAGCTTGAGGCGTAGAAAACACCTCGACAAAGGACCTTCGGGTCCTTTTTTATTGGGGCGGATTGTCATCCTGGGTTTGTTCCGGTGCCCAGATCGCCACCCTTTCAGGCAAGAAAAAACCCGCCAGAGGCGGGTTTCTATTGAGGGAACTCAGGCTGAATCACTTCAGCTTGATTTCCTTG
>CAJBLW010000357.1 GCA_903953985.1 uncultured Burkholderiales bacterium | reverse complement strand
AGTGATTGCTGATATGAAATGTACGCCTTAACCGGTAGTGCGCAATTGACGCGGATCAAGCGTTCAGATCGGCCAGCCCATGCTGCGGTTGATGCGCCAGGCCAGACCTGCGCCCAACCAGATCGCGATCAGGGTCAGCCAGGCTGTGAGCGAGAACACCGAGCCTCCGGTCATGCCCGCGCCCACCGTGCAGCCGCCCGCCAACACCGCGCCAAAACCCATGAGCACCGCGCCGATCAGGTAATGGCCCAACTTGTTTTCGGTCTTGAAGCCCTCGAACTTGAAGTCGCCACCAACCAGAGCGCCCAGCAAAGACCCCAAAAATGTGGCGGGCAGCAAACCCGCATCAAAACCCAATTTGGGGGAAGTGGCGCTGGACAAGACTCGCATCAGCATCTCTGCCGATGCGCTGCTGAAGCTCAGCCCCTGAATCTGCACCGCTTCAAACGACTGGGAGGCAATCGGCTGCGTCAGGCCCCAGCCCAGTGCAATGCTCAGGCCCACAGCGATGGCCCCGAGCGCCAAGCCCCAGCGGCGCTGGTGCGTTTTGAAGAAAAAGTAAAACCCGGTGCCCAAAGCCAAAAGTGCCAGCACCAACCCACCCGTGGGGCCGATGCCTGTGAGCTGCAACACATCACGCCCAGGGCCGCCATCGATAGGCCACCAACCGGCCAAGGCCTGGCGTGCAGGTGCAAGCCATCCGGCAATGCTGGCTTGCACCGTGACAGCAAACACCAGGCCCGCGAGCAGGGCGCGCAAATTGCCATTGGCCGACAAAATCAGCAAACGGCTGGCGCAGCCGCGCGTCAAAATCATGCCGGCCCCGAACAGCAGCCCACCCAAAATGGCGCCGGAAATGCTGCCCAGCGAACCGATGTAACGCGAGGTCGAAGGCTGCAGCCATCCCAGCAAGACCAGCGCCTGCACGCCCACCAGCGCCGCCCCAAAAGCCAGCCACCACACGCTGAAACGGTCACCTGTTTTTCCCTCGCAACACTCCACCACGGCTGCCCGTGCACAAAACCGGGTGCGCTGAGCCGCCAGGCCAAAGATGAAGCCCACCAATGCACCTGCCATGGCCAGTACATTGGAGTCTCCCCAGGTTTCGAGCAAGCTTGCGAGATTCACGGATTTCTCCAATAATTCGTTGGTTTCTTATATTTAAAATGCGGTATCAGGCGATGCGTCATCCCGTCACGCAAAACCCGTTATTGTCCACGGTCCGCAATTCAAGGCTTTCAACCTGACTATGTTTTCCTCGTCTGATCTGCGCCGTCGTGACTGGCTTTTACGGGTGGGGGGTATCGCTTGCGGCCATCCCCGTTTGGGCCCAATCGGGCCGCGATGCCACCTTGCCCGCTGCCCAATCGCTGCCCGACGAACTGGCCCGCGCCCTCAAAAACAAGCAGCCCCTGATCGTCATGGTCAGCCTGGACGGCTGTGTGTTTTGCCGTCAGGCCCGGCAAAGCCACCTCTCGCCCATGGCGCGTGCAGGCACCACCATCGTGCAGGTGGACATGCGCAACAACCAACCCGTGCTCGACTTTTTGGGCAAGCTCACCACCCACGATCAACTCACACGTCAGTGGAAAGTATCCATCACGCCCACGCTGCTGTTTTTTGGGCCCGGCGGCAAAGAAGTGGCCGAGCGCATGGAAGGGGCCTACCTGCCCGACTTTTATGGCCCTTACCTGGACGAGCGCATGGCGCAAGGTCGCAAGGCGCTGTAAAGCCAAGGCGTCAGCTGGTGGCGCGGTGTACGTGATAGATTCAAAACATGATCCCCATCCAAATTGACTCGGCCTGGAAAGGCACCTCGGACTGCCGCAGCTGCGGCATCCGCGACATGGTGCTCTTTGCCGACCTGAACGAACAGGACTTTGGCGAAATCCACACCCCCATCGACGACATGGTGTTCGCGACTGACGCGCCTTTGTACACCGAAGGGCAAACCGCATTGGGCGTGTTCACGCTGCGCAAAGGCATGGTCAAACTCGTGCGCACCACCGCCGACGGCCGCGAACGCATCGTGCGCGTGCTGCGCCCGGGCGACGTGATTGGCCTCGAAGCCCTGGCCACCGCCCGCTACGACAGCGAAGCCATCGCCCTGGTCGAAGCCCACGTTTGCCGTATCCCCTTGTCGGTGTTGCACCATTTGTCGGGCAACTCACCACGCCTGCACAAACGCCT
>CAJBLW010000356.1 GCA_903953985.1 uncultured Burkholderiales bacterium | reverse complement strand
AGCCGGCGACAAAGCGCTGGCTTTGGGCATTGGCACCATGCAGGTGCTGGCCATGGTGCGCGAGTTCCGCAAGACGAACACCACCACCCCGGTGGTGTTGATGGGCTACGCCAACCCGGTAGAGCGCTACGACCAGAAGCACGGTGCCGACAGCTTCATCCGTGACGCATCTGCTGCCGGGGTGGACGGCGTGCTGATCGTGGACTACCCGCCCGAAGAATGCGTGGAATTTGCCGCCAAACTGCGCGCCCACAGCATGGACCTGATCTTCTTGCTGGCTCCCACCAGCACCGACGAGCGCATGCAGCAGGTGGCCCAGGTGGCCAGCGGCTATGTTTATTACGTGTCGCTCAAGGGCGTCACAGGCTCTGGCACGCTCGACACCGACGCGGTCGAAGCCATGCTGCCGCGCATCCGTCAGCACGTCAGCGTGCCAGTAGGCGTGGGTTTCGGCATCCGCGACGCAGAAACCGCCAAGGCGATCAGCAAGGTGGCCGATGCGGTGGTGATCGGCTCACGCCTGATTCAACTGATCGATGCCGCCCCAGCAGACCACATCAACGTCGTGGCAAGTGAATTTTTACAAGGCATCCGTCAGGCGCTTGATGCCTGAGCGACCGAGCCCGGTCTCCGAATCTGATGCCCCTCACGGTTCAGGGCCAACCCGGCCGTTTCAACGATAATCCGCAGCACAAGGAGACTCCCTGATGTCCTGGCTAGAAAAACTGCTCCCTCCGAAAATCCAGCACACCGACCCGGCTGAGCGACGAACGATTCCTGAAGGTCTGTGGGTCAAGTGCCCCAGCTGCGAAACGGTGCTGTACAAAACCGACCTGGAGGAAAACCAGAACGTTTGCCCCGGCTGCTCGCACCACCTGCGCATCGGTGCCCGGGCCCGCCTGAATGCCTTTCTGGACGGTGAAGGCCGCTACGAAATTGGTCAGGAAGTCCTGCCCGTTGACCCGTTGAAGTTCAAAGACAGCCGCAAGTACCCCGAGCGCCTGAAAGAAGCCATGGACAACACTGGCGAGACAGACGCTTTGGTGGTCATGGGCGGCTCGGTACACAGCATCAATATGGTGGTGGCTTGCTTTGAATTCGACTTCATGGGGGGCTCCATGGGCTCGGTGGTAGGCGAGCGTTTTGTGCGTGGCGTGGAAACCGCCATCGCGCAAAAAGTGCCTTTCGTGTGCTTCACCGCCACGGGTGGTGCCCGCATGCAAGAAGGCCTGCTCTCGCTCATGCAAATGGCCAAAACCAACGCCTCTTTGACCCGTCTGGCCAAAAAAGGCCTGCCCTACGTCAGCGTGCTGACCGACCCGACCATGGGCGGTGTGTCAGCGGGCTTTGCTTTTTTGGGCGACGTGGTGATTGCCGAGCCCAAAGCCCTGATCGGCTTTGCGGGTCCCCGTGTGATCGAAAGCACCGTGCGTGTGACCTTGCCCGAAGGCTTCCAACGGGCCGAGTTCCTGCAAACCAAGGGCGCGGTGGATTTCATCTGCGACCGCCGAGAACTGCGCAAAACCATCGCCAGCACCTTGGCCATGCTGCAACGCCAGCCCGCCGATGCCGTGAGCTAACTGGCAGCCCACAGCACAAGCGCCAAGCCTTTTGCCACCCCCGACTTGAGCCGCCTTGTCACCCCCGACTTGATCGGGGGTCAATGACTTTTGGCTTTTGCGCCGGCAAGAAGCGGGGGGGATCAAAACATCCAACTGACCTGCAGCCGCGCCAAAACCATGCCCACCAACTGCAGCACCAGTAGCAAGGCAATGGGGGACAAGTCCACACCACCGATCAGGGGGACCACCCGCTGGAACGGTCGCAAAAAGGGCTGACTCAAACGCGCCACCAGGCTGTACATCGGCGAACCAGGGTTGACCCAGGACATCACGGCCAACACCAGCACCAGCGCGCTCAGGGCGGACACCACCAGCTGGGCCATGCCCACCAGGCTCACCAATGGCAGCAAACCCAAAGCCCACTGCCCGCCTGCCAGAAGCCACAACAGCGTGTACTGCACCATTTTGATGAGGAAAGCGCCCACCAAGCTCGACAAATCCCAGGCCGACCATGGCGGGATCACCCGCCGCAGCGGCAGCAACAGCCAGTCGGTCACTGCAAACACAAACTGGCCCAAAGGTTGGTGAAAAGTAATGCGTTGCCATTGCATCAAAAACCTCAGCAAACAGGTGCCCGCGATCAGGCCCGCCAACACTTCCAGCACCAAACTGACCATTTGAAACAACATCGCCATCCTCCTCTTCGTGCGATGATACCCAGATGTCTGAACATGACGCACCCTACCCAGAAGACGTGACTCAATTGCCCCTGTTCCCTTTGGGTACCGTGCTGTTCCCCGGTGCTTTGCTGCCGCTGCAGTTGTTTGAGCTGCGCTACCTGCAGATGATTGGCGAATGCGAGCGTCAAGGCACGGGCTTTGGGGTGGTCACCTTGTCCCAAGGCCGCGAAGTGCACCGGCCAGGTGAAGTCGCCGAACAGTTTGAAGCCATGGGCACCCGGGTGCAGATCGAACGCATCGAGCGGCCCCAGCCCGGCTTGGTGATGGTCT
>CAJBLW010000355.1 GCA_903953985.1 uncultured Burkholderiales bacterium | reverse complement strand
CAGCGCCGACATGTAGTCCCAAATGGCGGTGCGAAATTCGGGCTGAAAGTTCAGCTTCTCGATCACGCTGAAATCGGCCTGCAAACCCGCAGTGTGGCGTGCCCAGGTGTCATCGCTGACGCGGCCGGTGCGCGCTGCCGGACGCAGCTCGGACATGCAGGATGACAAATCGGTACTTTGAGCCCAAGCACTGGGCATGGCCAACACCAGCGCCGTGCAGGCAGCTTGCCAACGGTGGGGGATGGACATCGGCTTCATGCGGGTGATCTCCGGCAAGGGGTCAGCGCCTTGGCTGAAGGGCTGCGGCGAAGATCGGTGAGTGGACATGACAAATTTCCCTGAAGTATTGAACCGGTGACACCCCATGGGAGTGCAAACCACGCTGGGGAATGTACAGGGGAAAAAGTGCATGCGCTGCGTTCAGCGCGGATTCTTGGCAGCGAGGGGCCTCCCCCAGAGGTAACCACCCAAGCATGCACTTTGGGCCAGATCAATCGTTCGCCACATTCACTCCGCCATACAACCAAGGCACGTCCATCAAGCGCTCGCTCATCAGGCGCATTGACAAGTTGCGCCCCCAAGCCACAGGGCCCGTCGCATGGAAGATGCGCCCATTGCTGATGGCGCGTGCTTGCACTCGGGCGTTGCGTGCCCAGCGTTGTTCGGCATAGGCCTGCAACTGCTGGGTGACCGGCACGCTGCTTGCGCTCAGGCACTGGGCCAGCACCTGTGCGTCTTCGATGGCCATGCCCGCGCCCTGCGCCAAATACGGCCGCATGGGGTGCGCCGCGTCGCCCAGCAAAGCGACGCGGCCTTGGGCCATTTGGCTGGGTGCACTCAAGGGCTCTCGGTCGTGCAGCGCCCACTGCCGCCAATCAGGCACCGATGCCAAACGTTCGTGCAAATCACGGCCCACCGCGCCCATGGCCTGCATGAGCGCCTCGGACTGCCCAGCCCGATCCCATTCTTGGGCTTGTTCTGGCTTGGCGCCATGCACGATGGCCACCCAATTGAGCCACTGCCCGCTGCACACCGGGTAATGCACCACATGCAGTTGCGGCCCCATCCAAACGGTGACTTGGTCGCTGCGCAAATGCGCTGGCAAATCGGCCTGCGCCACCAGCGCCCGATACGCCAAGTGCCCGGTAAAGCGCGCTGGGGCATCGCCCAGCAACTGCTGGCGCACGGCGCTCCACACGCCATCGGCCCCGATCAGCACATCGGCTTGTACGCTAGGGCCATCGACGGTGCTCACCGCCAAACCGTCAGCGGACTCGCGCCAGCCCTGCACCGTTTGGCCTAAACGCACTTGCACGCCTGCGGCCAATGCGGCGTCGTGCAACAAACTTTGTAAATCGGCTCGGTGGATGGTGGCGTAAGGCGCGCCATACCGTACCTGCGCCCGCGCCCCCAAAGTCAGCGTGCCCAGCACCTGCCCGGTTTGGGCATCACGCGCTTGCAACTGCTCAGGGAAAGCCGCCACCTTCGCCAGCGCCGCACCCAGGCCCCAGGCCTGCAAAATGCGCGTTACATTCGGTCCGATCTGGATGCCCGCGCCCACCTCGCTCAGTTGCGCTGCGCGCTCAAGCAACTGCACCGGCACGCCGCGCTGCGCACACGCCACGGCAGCCGCCAGCCCGCCAATGCCGCCGCCCGCAATCGCCACCTGTTTGTGCACTTGGTTTGTCATGCTGGGATTGTGCGGTAAGCCTAAGTTTCAAATCTCAAGCACTTGATCGAAGGCATGTGCTTCAAGCGCCCATCAACACCGGCAAGCCCTGCACCGCAGAAAAGTCCCGGTCATGGGTGACCAGGGCTGAAGCGCCAATCAGCAGCGCTGAGGCCAGCTGCACCGCATCGGGCAGCTTGAGGCGGTACTGCACCCGCAACTGGGCT
>CAJBLW010000354.1 GCA_903953985.1 uncultured Burkholderiales bacterium | reverse complement strand
TGGTCAAGGCAAAGTAGCGCTCGCCATCTTTAGGAATGCGCACTTCGCCTTCGATCATGTCGCCGGTATGCAGGTTAAAGCGGCGCACCTGGCTGGGGCTGATGTAGATGTCGTCGGTGCTGGCTGTATAGCTGGAGTCGGGACTGCGCAGGAAGCCAAAGCCATCGGGCAGGATTTCAAGCACGCCATCGGCAAATACCTGTTCGCCCGCTTTGGCGCGCTTTTTGATGATGGCAAACATCAGCTCCTGTTTGCGCATGCGGCCCGTGTTCTCGATTTCGAGCGTGTCGGCTTGCTTCAGGAGTTCGGACACATGAAGTGCCTTGAGTTCGTTCAAATGCATGGGTTGGGGCCTGTGGCGAATCGGTCGGCTGGGGACCGTTGTTCGGATAACCGGGTGGATGTGTTGTGTGCCGGATGAAGCCCGGGGTTGGGGCTGGTGCTTCCGGCAGTCTTGGCGCTGTCCCGAGTCCGGGATGCCTGTTAGAAATTATGACAGGTTTTTGGGAGAGTCTGAAAACTAAAACCAGGCCAAGCAAGCCCGGTTGTCGGTGGCGTTGCTGGCGATGCCGAACTGCCAGGGCAGATCAAGCCAGTTGCTGGTCAATGAAAGCGGTCAATTGAGACTTGCTCATGGCGCCCACTTTGGTAGCGGCGAGCTGGCCGTCCTTGAAAATCATGAGCGTGGGGATGCCGCGAATGCCGAACTTGGCGGGGATGTCGCGGTTGTCGTCGACATTCATCTTGGCAATTTGCAGCTTGCCTTCGTAGGCGCTGGCCACTTCGTCGAGGATGGGGGCAATCATTTTGCAGGGACCGCACCATTCGGCCCAAAAGTCGACCACCACGGGCTGGCTGGACTGGAGCACGTCGGCTTCAAAAGTGGCGTCTGTGGTGTGTTTGATCAAATCGCTGGCCATGGCCTATTCCTTAAAAACATTGATATGCGGCTAAAGTGAAGTCTATTTTGACAGAAACTATGCTCACCCGCCTGCCTCAGTGCCCTTGCCAGACCACAAATACATGAGCCCTCCAGAACCGATGACCGATTTCCCTGACACGCTTGATCTCTCGGTGGAGGTGGCCGTTGTGGGCGGTGGCCCGGCGGGCTTGATGGCGGCCGAGGTCTTGTCGCAAGCGGGTGTGTCCGTGCACCTGTTTGACGCCATGCCGTCGGTGGGGCGCAAGTTTTTACTGGCAGGCAAGGGCGGATTGAACCTCACCCATGCGGAGCCCTCGGCTTTGTTCAACACCCGTTTTGGCGCGCGCGAGCTTGAGGTCAGCCAATGGCTCTCCCAGCTGGACGCCCAGGGCGTGCGCGACTGGGCGCAGCGCTTGGGCGTGGGTACTTTTGTAGGCACTTCAGGCCGTGTTTTTCCGACCGAAATGAAAGCTGCCCCTTTGCTGCGTGCTTGGCAGCAGCGTTTGCGCCACCCCGCCAGCGGTGTGCCGGTGCAGTTTCACATGCGCCACCGTTGGTTGGGCTGGCAAGGCGACCGCCTGTTGTTTGGCCATCGGAACGATGCCTCGTTTTTGCATGTTCATGCGGATGCCACGGTGCTGGCGCTGGGCGGGGCCA
>CAJBLW010000353.1 GCA_903953985.1 uncultured Burkholderiales bacterium | reverse complement strand
CGTGCCGAAAATTCTGTGTCTTTGTCCGGCGATGGGGCAGCCAAAATGCAAAAATTATTGGATATATTGGAAGACTTGGACGATGTACAAAATGTGTTCCACAACGCTGAATTTGAAGATTAAGGAAGTTGGATGAAAGTATTGATCGTCGGCAATGGTGGCCGTGAGCACGCCATGGCGTGGAAATTGGCGCAATCACCCAAACTTCAGCAGGTTTATGTGGCACCAGGCAACGGGGGCACAGCCAAAGACAAAAACTTCGTGAATGTGCCGATCACCGACTTGGCAATGCTGCGCCAGTGGGCCTTAGACAATGGCATCAGTCTGACCTTGGTGGGGCCAGAGGCGCCTTTGGCCGCGGGCATTGTGGACGACTTTCGGGCCCATGGCCTGAGGATTTTTGGCCCCACCCGGGCCGCCGCTCAGTTGGAAAGTTCCAAGGCTTTTTCAAAGGCTTTCATGCAGCGCCACGGCATCCCCACAGCCGAATTTGAGACCTTTACCGATGCGGCATTGGCCCATGCTTACGTGGACCGCCAAGGCGCGCCGATTGTGGTCAAGGCCGACGGGTTGGCAGCGGGCAAAGGGGTGGTGGTGGCCATGACGCTGGCCCATGCGCACGAGGCGATCGACTTCATGCTGCTCGATAACGCGCTGGGTGTGGCGCACAACGCGGGCGTCGCTCGCGTGGTGATCGAAGAGTTCTTGCAAGGCGAAGAAGCCAGCTTCATGGTGCTGTGCGATGGCAAGAACGTGGCTGCCCTGGCCACCAGCCAAGACCACAAACGATTGCTGGACCGCGACGAAGGCCCCAACACGGGCGGCATGGGGGCTTATTCCCCCGCTCCAGTGGTCACGGCCGAGGTGCACGCCCGCGCCATGCGTGAGGTCATCTTGCCCACCATCCGGGGTATGGAAAAAGATGGCATCACCTACACCGGGTTTTTGTATGCAGGCTTGATGATCGACCCGCAAGGCCGAATCAAGACCCTTGAATTCAATTGCCGCATGGGCGACCCCGAGACCCAGCCTATCCTGATGCGCCTGAAGTCCGATTTTTTTGAGGTGCTGATGGCGGCGACCGGCGAGGGTCTGAATCAATTGGAGATGGAATGGGACCGGCGCGTGGCATTGGGTGTGGTCATGGCCGCAGCGGGTTATCCACTGGACCCACGCAAGGGCGATACCGTGACAGGTCTGCCCAAGGACTTGAACGATGCCATGGTGTTCCATGCGGGCACCACCGAAAAAGACGGTCAAATTCTGACCTCTGGGGGGCGTGTGCTGTGCGTCACAGCGCTGGCTGACTCGGTCAAGCAAGCGCAGCAAAAGGCTTACCAGGCGGCCATCCCAATTGCCTTTGAAGGCATGCAGATGCGCCAAGACATTGGTTACCGCGCCATCAAAAACTGAAACAACACTTCCGCCATGCGCAGTCCGCCCGACCACCCTGTGACCTTTAAGGGCTCGACCTTGGCCCGCTGGGTTTTGAAACTGCTGGGTTGGCATGTGGATTTTCAGGGTTTTCCGACCCGTCAGGGCGTGGCCGTTTTTTATCCGCACACCAGCAACTGGGACTTCCCGATCGGCATGCTGGCCAAATGGGCACTGGGCGTTCCAGTGCATTTTTGGGGCAAGGACTCGTTGTTCAAGTTTCCATTGGTCGGCGCCTGGCTTCGGTGGCTGGGCGGCATCCCGATTGACCGCAGCTCGTCAAAGGGCGTGGTTGGACAGATGGTGCATGTTTTCGATCAGCACAAGCAAAACGACCAGTTTCTCTGGTTGGGTTTGGCGCCCGAGGGTACACGCAGTCATACACCGGGCTGGCGCAGCGGTTTTTACCAACTGGCCCTCGGGGCTCAGGTGCCCTTGGCCTTGGTCAAACTGGACTGGGGGAAGCGCCGCTTCTGCGTGGTCGATTTTTACGACCTGACGGGACATGTTGAGCAAGATTACGAGCACCTGGCCCAAGTCTATGCAGGGGTGACGGGCTTTCATGCGCACCAGATGGGGCCCATCATTCCGTGGCGCCCTGTTCAGTCCGTTCAGCCGTCCCCGCCAGAGACCACGACCATTTCCTAAAAACCTTATTACCTTTTCTCCACCATGAGCACCAGCTTTGAACTCGGCACCGTCAAGAACTACTTGCTAGGCTTGCAGTCCCGCATCACCGGGGCCTTGACGGATCTTGATGGCACCCCTTTCCTGATCGACGCTTGGCAAAAAGACCCT
>CAJBLW010000352.1 GCA_903953985.1 uncultured Burkholderiales bacterium | reverse complement strand
GGGTGGATGAGCTGGAATCGGCCATCCGCGCTGTCTGCGAGCCTTACTTTGACCGCCCGCTCAAGGAGATTTCGTTGGGCATGGTGCTGATGCGCCTGTTTCAGACTTCACGCCGCTTTCAGGTCGAGATCCAGCCGCAACTGGTGCTTCTCCAATAAACCCTGCTCAACATGGAAGGCTTGGGTCGCGATTTGGACCCCGAACTGGTCCTGTGGAGCACGGCCAAGCCTTTCCTCGAAAAATGGATGCTGGAGCAAATCGGTCCTAAGAAGCTGTGGGAAGAACTCAAGGCGCAGGCCCCGCTTTACGCCAAACTGCTGCCGCAGTTGCCTCGCTTGCTGCACGGCTACTTGCAGCAGCCGCAGAAAAACGATTCGCGGCAGATCGAGCAGTTGTTGACCGAGCAACGCCGAACCAACAAATTGCTGCAAACCCTAATTTACGCAGGCCTTGGGTTTGTGGTCTCCTTGCTCGCTTTACAGGTGGGCATGCGCCTGCATTTTTTCTCATAAGTCTCAATTTTGGAGGGTGCGAAGGTGCTGCTGACTTTTGTAATCGCTTATTTGGCTGTGACCATCGGCATTGGCTTGTTGGCTGCGCGCCGGGTTCACGGGGCCAAGGATTATCTGGTGGCAGGGCGCAGTTTGCCCCTTTATATGAACGTGGCCACGGTGTTCGCCACCTGGTTTGGAGCTGAGACCGTCTTGTCGGTGTCGGCTACCTTTGCCAAAGACGGCCTGAACGGCATTCCCGGTGACCCGTTTGGTGCCACCGTCTGTCTGGTGCTGGCGGCTTTGTTGTTCGCCAAGTTGTTTTACCGCCTGAACCTGCTGACCATCGGTGACTTTTACAAAGTGCGCTACGGCAAGTCGGTCGAAGTGCTGACGAGCGTGGCGATTGTTCTTTCTTACCTGGGTTGGACCTCGGCGCAATTGACGGCGCTGGGACTGGTTATCCATGTGCTCTCGTCCGGGGCCATTGACCTGAACCACGCCATCATGATGGGCGCGGCTGTGGTGCTGGTCTACACCGTGTTTGGTGGCATGTGGTCGGTGGCTTTCACCGATTTGTTTCAGACCGTGGTGATCGTGGTGGGCCTGATTTCGGTGGCTTTGCTGGTGGGCGGCAATGCCGGTGGTTTTGACAAAGTCATTGCCCAAGCCGCAGCCGATGGCAAGTTCGACATGTTCCCCGCCGACATGGACGCCGCCGCCTGGTGGGCCATGGCCGGGGCTTTCTTTGCGTTTGCCTTTGGTTCCATCCCCCAGCAGGATGTGTTTCAGCGCATGACCAGTGCCAAGGACGAAAAAACCGCCGTGCGCGGGACCCTCATGGGTGGTCTGATGTACTTTGTGATTGCTTTCATTCCCCTTTACATTGCTTATGCGGCGCTGATCGCCCACCCCGAGCTCAAGGCTTTGTTCGAATCGGAAGACGCTCGCACCATCCAACGCATCTTGCCCGATCTGGTTCTGGGCAAAATGCCCATGTGGGCGCAAATTTTGTTCTTTGGCGCTTTGCTCTCGGCCATCTTGTCGACTGCCAGCGGAGCTTTGCTGGCCCCCACTGCCACCTTCACCGAGAATGTGCTCAAGCCTTTTGTACCCCACATGAGTGACCGCCAGTTCTTGCTGCTCTTGCGCGTCATTCTGGTCGCCTTCACGGCTTGCGCCTTGTTGTTTGCCATGAACAGCACCAGCACCATGTACGAGATGGTGCAAAACGCCTACAACGTCACACTGACCGGGGCTTTTGTGCCGCTGTTGGCGGGTGCTTTTTGGCGCCGCGCCAACACCCAAGGTGCTTTGTGCTCGGTGGTGCTGGGTGTGGGCACTTGGCTGGCGTTCAACTTCCTGTCACCCGAGACTCTGGTGCCCGCCAACTTGCTGGGTTTGGCCGCTTCCTTTGCCGGTATGCTGCTGGGTTCTCTCGCCCCAACGCTGATTCCGAGTCGGGGACAGTCGATGGCCAGCGCCTTGGGGCACGCCGATAAAGCCCCATCTGGCCATTGATTCGACTCACCCGCTGCCCCTGGCAGCGTGGGCACTCAGAAGCGGCAAGGCCTCGAATGGCCCTGCCAAGCCTATAATTGAAGGTTTTCTTGCATCACCTTCAAAGGCTCTCATATGCCCATTTACGCCTACAAATGCGACGCCTGCGGCCATGCCAAGGATGTTCTGCAAAAAATGAGCGACGCGCCACTGACCGATTGCCCTGTTTGTGGTGCACCCAAATTCAACAAACAGCTGACAGCGCCAGGCTTTCAACTTAAAGGCACGGGTTGGTACGCCACCGATTTCAAAGGTGGCGGCACTGCAGCCCCTGCTGTACCTGCTGCTGCAGCCGACGCTGTAGCATCACCTGCACCTGCCGTTTCTACGGGCGGTGACGCGACGTCTCCCTCGACCACTTCCAGTAGTGCCGTGGCCTGTGCGGCCTCTTGCGCTTGCCATTGATTTTTTGAGCCCTGACCTCACCGATTGCCCCTCCCCATGAAAAAACGCAGCTTCAAACAGTACTTCATTACCGGCTTGCTGGTGTGGCTGCCCATGGGCATCACGGTTTGGGTGCTCATGTGGTTGGTGGGCATGCTCGATGCCATTTTCTTGGTCGTGCTACATGCTGCCGATACGCTGATTCCCGGCGTACACGTCAGTGCCGAATATCTGCGAAGCGTGCCCGGATTGGGCGTGGCCATCGTGGCGTTGGTGATCTTCGCCACCGGCGTATTTGTGGCCAACATGTTTGGCCAGTGGTCACTGCGCAAATGGCATGGCCTGATGAACCGCATTCCCGTTGTGCGCAGCATCTACACCAGCGTCAAGCAGGTGGCCGACACCTTGTTTTCGGGCAGTGGCCATGCCTTCTCGAAGGCTTTGCTCGTTCAATACCCGCGCCAGGGATCGTGGACCATCGCTTTTTTGACCGGCACGCCAGGGGGTGAAGTGGCCAGGCACTTGGACCAGCCCATGGTCAGTGTGTATGTGCCCACCACGCCCAACCCCACATCGGGTTTCTTTTTGATGATGCCCAAAGCCGACGTGGTGGAACTCGACATGAGTGTGGATGACGCCCTCAAGTACATCATCTCGATGGGTGTGGTCGTACCCGGCACCCCTGTCCCCAAGCCACCAGTAGCTCAGGCTCAGTTGGGCTGAAACCTTTTTCCGAATCCTGTTCCTGCGAATCCTGAAAGTCCCACAACATGTCCATGCGTTCCCACTATTGCGGTCTGGTGACCGAAGCCCTAACCGGTCAAGCCGTGAGCCTGTGCGGCTGGGTCAACCGCCGCCGTGACCACGGCGGCGTGATCTTCATCGACCTGCGCGACCGCGAAGGTTATGTACAGGTGGTGTGCGACCCGGACCGCCCAGACATGTTCAAGGTGGCCGAAGAAGTGCGCAACGAATACTGCGTGCAGATCAAAGGCATCGTGCGTGCCCGCCCCGATGGCACCACCAACGAAGGCCTCAAAAGCGGCAAGATCGAGGTGTTGTGCCATGAACTGATCGTCCTGAACGAGTCGGTCACGCCTCCGTTCCAGATCGACGAAGACAACCTGTCCGAGACGACCCGCCTGACGCATCGCGTGCTGGACTTGCGTCGCCCGTACATGCAAAACAACCTGATGCTGCGCTACAAAGTGGCCATGGAAGTCCGCAAGTACCTGGACGAAAACGGCTTTGTCGACATCGAAACCCCGATGTTGACCAAGAGCACGCCCGAGGGCGCTCGTGATTATCTGGTGCCCAGCCGTGTACACGATGGCCAGTTTTTTGCGCTGCCACAGTCGCCTCAGCTCTTCAAACAATTGCTCATGGTGGCGGGCTACGACCGCTATTACCAGATCACCAAGTGCTTCCGCGACGAAGACTTGCGTGCTGACCGCCAGCCCGAATTCACCCAGATCGATATCGAAACATCGTTCCTAACCGAAGAAGAAATCCGCGACATGTTCCAAAGCATGATCGAGCGCGTGTTCCAAAAGACCATCGGTGTGGACTTGGGCGAGTTCCCGGTCATGACCTACCAAGACGCCATGCACATTTATGGCTCAGACAAGCCCGACCTGCGCGTTAAACTGAAGTTCACCGAAGTCACCGATGTCATGGGGGATGTGGACTTCAAAGTGTTCTCTGGCGCGGCCAACATGAAGGGCGGCCGCGTGGTGGCCCTGCGCGTGCCGGGTGGCTCGGTTGAAGGCGGCGGCATCAGCCGTGGCGAGATCGATGCTTACACCGAGTTCGTCAAAATTTATGGCGCCAAGGGCCTGGCCTATATCCGCGTGAACGACCTGTCCAAGGGGCGTGAAGGCCTTCAGTCGCCTATCGTCAAAAATATCCACGACGCCGCTTTGACGGCTGTGCTGGAGCGCTCCGGCGCACAAAACGGCGATCTGATTTTCTTTGGTGCCGACAAGGAAAAAATCGTCAATGACGCCATCGGTGCGCTGCGCATCAAGATTGGCCACAGCGTGTTTGGCAAAGCCAACGGTCTGTTCGAAAACCGTTGGGCCCCGATGTGGGTGGTCGACTTTCCGATGTTCGAATACGACGACGAAAGCCAGCGCTACACCGCTGTGCACCACCCCTTCACCGCACCCAAAGACGGCCACGAAGACTGGATGGTCACGGCGCCCGAGAAGTGCATCTCCAAGGGCTACGATATGGTCTTGAACGGCTGGGAAATGGGCGGCGGCTCGGTGCGTATCCACCGTGCTGACGTGCAGCAAAAAGTGTTTGACGCTCTCAAGATCACCCCCGAAGAAGCCCAGCTCAAGTTCGGCTTTTTGCTCGACGCCCTGCAATACGGCGCACCTCCACACGGCGGCTTGGCCTTCGGTCTGGACCGCATCGTCACGTTGATGACCGGCGCCGAATCCATCCGTGACGTGATTGCCTTTCCAAAGACCCAGCGTGCGCAGTGCCTGCTCACGCAAGCCCCAAGCCCAGTGGACGAGAAGCAATTGCGCGAATTGCACATCCGCTTGCGCAATCTGGATGCGGTCAAAACAGCGTAATCTGCCTTAAGACCTCCCTAAAGCCAACGCCACCTGAAGGTGGCGTTGGCTTTTGTTGTTTTCGCTGGCGTAACAGTTCGGGCACCAACGCAGACGCGATGCCCGTGAGCCAAATCGGATTGACCCAAAAAAAGGCTCCAAAACCGAAGTTTTGAAGCTTTTTATGTCTGAACCCAGCGCAAGCTAGGCTGGGTCAGAAATTTTGTAACGGCACTGGCTGCCGTTGACTGGGTTTGCAGGGCTTAGTAGCCGCCGCGACCACCGCCGCCACCACCGCCGTAGCCGCCACCGCCGGAGCGATCGCCACCACCGCCGAAGCCGCCGCCGCCGCAGCGACCGCCACCGCCGCCGCCGTAGCC